>JBAPMW010000032.1:0-2789 GCA_049278815.1 Hyphomicrobiaceae bacterium | reverse complement strand
CGCTTCGCCTTCGTGCGCACGCCGGCCTGGCCGCAGGCCGAGCCGGTGCTCGGGCCGGCCTTCGCCGAGCTGGTGGAGGCGCTGGGCGAGGCGGCGAGCGAGGTGGAGCTGGGGGCCAGCTTCGACCGCGCCATCGGGCTGCACCGCATCGTCATGGAGGTGGAGATGGCGCACAACCTCCACCGCGACTACGAGCAGGGCGGCGAGAAGCTGAGCCCGGCGCTGCGGGCGCTGATCGAGCGCGGCCGCACCTGTGCGGCCGTCGACTACACGCGGGCGCTCGCCGGCGCCGCGGCGCTCAACGCCATGCTCGATCCCGTCTTCGACGAGTACGACGCGATCCTGACGCCGGCCGCCCCCGGCGAGGCGCCGCCGCCCGATACCACGGGCAATCCGGCGTTCTGCACCATCTGGACCTATCTCGGCACGCCGGCCGTCACGCTGCCGTTGTTGCAGGGCGAGAACGGCCTGCCGATCGGCGTGCAACTCGTCGGCCGCCGCGGCGGCGACGCGCGCCTGCTCCGCACCGCGCGCTGGCTGGCCGACACCATCTCACGGGGAGGGGGCCGCGTCACCCGCGGCGCTGGCGGCCCCGGCAAACGGTCCCGCACCAGGAAGGGCAGATCGTCATGACGAACTTCATAACCGGGCTCTTCGGCGTCAGCGGCGTTATCGTATTCCTGGGCATCATGCTGTGGTGGGTGCCGGCGCCCCCGCTCATCATCATTGTCGTGGTCGTGATGCTGCTGCTGATCTGGGACTTCGCGCAGAGCCTGCGCGCGGGGAACGGGGGCAGGGGGTGAGGCGGCCGGCGCCGGAATTACCGCTCCCCGGGCTGACGGATTTGTCCTGAGAGCTCGATGCGGCGTAGAGGGAGGGCGAGGACGCGCGCGAGGGGAGCTTCGCTTGGACATCCTGGTCGATCTCGACGGCACGCTGATCGACCCGAGACCGGGTCTCATCGGCTCGGTTCAGTACGCCCTGGCCAGGCTCGGGCACCCCGTGCCGCCGGCCGACGAGCTGCTGTGGCTGATCGGGCCGCCGTTCCGCGTCTCGTTTCCGAGGCTGCTCGGATCGCCCGATCGGGTCGAGGAGGCGATCGGCCACTATCGCGAGAGCTATCTCAACGGCGCCATGTACGACGCCATCGTCTACGACGGCGTGAGCGAGGCGCTCGAGGCGCTGGGCACCGGGGGCCACCGCCTGCTCGTGGCCACTGCCAAGCCGCACTGCTACGCCCGGCCGATCCTGGAGCGCCTGGGCCTCGCCGGCCATTTCGCTGCCATCTGCGGCCCGGAGCTTGACGGCACCAACGACCACAAGGCCGACCTGATCGCGCACATGATCGCCCGCGAGGATGTGCAGCCTGAGACCGCGGTCATGATCGGCGATCGCGAGTTCGACGTGCACGCCGCCGCCCGGCACGGCATTCCCACCGTCGGCGTGACCTGGGGCTACGGCAGCACCGAGGAGCTCACCGCAGCCGGCGCCGCCGTGCTGTGCCATTCGCCCGACACGCTGGCGGCAGCGGCGGGCGGGCTGCTCAAGCACGCCTTGGTTTCTTCTGTGAGCGGCCAGGGCGCGCGGTAGCCCGCGCCGACGTGTTCAGGGCCACGGCGGCGCGGACCAGCGCCTTCAATGCCTCCGCATCGATCCTGTCGCCCTCATGAAGGTCGATGGCGCGCCTCACGTTGCCTTCGAGGCTGGCGTTGAAGAGGCCCGACGGGTCCTCGAGCGAGGCGCCCTTGGCGAAGGTCAGCTTCACGGCGGCCTTGTACGTCTCACCGGTGCAGACGATGCCGTCGTGCGACCACACCGGCACCCCCAGCATCGCGTTCGACGGCTTTCTCCATTTCACCTCCTCGACCACCTCGGGGTCGGCCTCTCTGATGAGGGCGCGGACCCGAGCCAGCGTCTCGCCCCGCCAGTCGGCCAGCGCTGCGATGCGGGCGTCGATCGAGTGGGAGGGGGAGGGTTCGCCTGTTCCTTGCTTCGAACCGCTCTTGCTCTTCTCCATGGTTGCTGTCGCTTCCCTCATGGTTGTTGTCGCACTTCCGAAGGAGCCGTTACGGCAGGCCGTCGAATGGATTGATGGTCTTCACGCCCAGCGGATTGAAATGGCGCTGGTTCCTCGTGAGGAGGATCAAGTTGTGAGCGCTGGCCGTCGCCGCGATGACGATGTCGGCAAATCCCGGCGACCGGCCCTTGGCGCGAGCGCCGTCAGAGAGCGCCCCGGCGATTCTCGCTTCCTGCAATCCGAAAGCGAGCACGCGCTCGCCATAGAGGTGCAGCAGGGCATCGAGCCACGCGGACAGTCGCTGCGCCTTGCGGCCCGCCTTCTCGCGACGCAGCTTGGCTATGCCGTCCTCGACTTCGGCGATCGTCACTGCCGAGAGATAGAGGCCAGCGGAATTCTCCTCCATCCACGCCACCAGCGCGGGCGGCGCGGCCTCCCAGACGGGCGAGCCGACGGAAATGATGTTGGTGTCGACGAGGTACATGCCTCAGCCGCCGAAGCGGCGCATCGGCGATTTGCTCCGGCGCGGCAAGTCGCCCTTCTCGATCGGGGCCGACATCAGCAGGCGCGCCAAGGACGGCACACGCGAGAGGCGCTCCCAGTCCTTCATCCCAAGAACGACGGCCTCGGGCTTGCCGTGGCGCGTGATGATCGAGGGCTCGCCCCGCACGGCGTCATCGACGACAGCCGACAGGCTCGCCTTTGCGTCCTTGAGTTGCAGCTCCTTCACCGCCGTCTCTCCGATATGACCATAGTGGTCATATATGTATCC
>JBAPMW010000031.1:0-4396 GCA_049278815.1 Hyphomicrobiaceae bacterium | reverse complement strand
TGGATCGCGCCGGTGTGGTTTCCGATCCTCGTGAGCCTACTCGCGATCGCCGCGGTGCTCTTGGCAAATCGCCAACACTCCGCAATGGCCTCAAAGTGAGGGCGAGCCGGCAACGTGCCAAGGCCTTTACAGGGTGACGCTCAGGAGGGTCTGCCTGGGTCTGTATCATCGGCAGCTACTCAGCGGTGCTACGCCGACGAGAGCGGCGCCTCCGTTGGCGGCTCCCGCAACGATGCGGCTCTCTCTACCGCGCGACTTGGCATAGGCATTGATGGCAGGATTGGGCCCGACATAGGTGAGATCGATGGAGTTGGCGAGGATCGCCTCCATCGCGCTCGGGCCGGCATTGTAGACGAACCACTCGATTCTCACGCCCGGCCCCAGCCGCTGCTCGAACCATCCCCTGCCGTGGCGGGTGAAGTGATGGGCCACCAGCCCCTGCACGTGCGTGATGTTGGGGAAGTGGCCTACGCGGATGGTCGATGTCTGGGGCAGGCCGGCGCTCGGCCAGAGTGCCAGACACGTCAAGGCCACGGGCAGGCCTGAGCGCACCCGCCGCCATGACCGCTTGGCGTAAGTGGATGGCGTACTCTTTTGTGTGGATGGGTCTTTGTTAATCATGCACCGTGAACGAATGTGGCGCACCTGATCGGTCAGGCAAGTGGATGGCGAAGAATCGGGAGCGTCTTCCTGAGTCGGCTCCATCTTGGATTGAGGTCCTGTTCCATTCTGGCCGAGTGGTGAGCCAGGCTGACTATGCCGATTCAATGCCAGAAACCAACGGACAGCCAACCGTGACCGAGGACATCGGTGCGCGACCGGCACGCGCCGGGCCTTACATCGGCAGTTCCGCCTGCGCGGCCTGCTCCTTCTTGGGCTCCGGCAGCTCTGTCATTGTCGCCTCGGTGAGCAGGAGCACGCTGGAAACGGAGACAGCGTTTTCAAGCGCAATGCGCACTACCTTGGTGGGGTCGATGATGCCGGCCTCCACCAGATCGACGTACTGCTTGCGCGCCGCATCGAAGCCGTAGTTGCCTTTGCCATCGAGCATGCGCGCCACGACGACGCCGCCGTCGACCGCCGAGTTGTCGGCGATCTGGCGGGCGGGAGCCTCGAGAGCCCGCTTGAGAATCTGGACGCCGGTCCTCTCGTCGCCTTCGCACTCAGCCTCCGCCGTAGCAACCGGGTCGATGCAGCGTAGGAGCGCCAGGCCGCCGCCCGGCACGATACCTTCGCTGACTGCCGCCTTGGTGGCGCTGATGGCATCGTCAAGCGCCTCCCTTTTCGACTTCATTTCCGACTCGGACGGCGCGCCCACGCGGATCACGGCCACGCCGCCGGCGAGCTTGGCGAGGCGCTCCTCAAGCTTCTCCTTGTCGTAGTCCGAGGTCGTCTCTTCGATCTGTTGGCGGATCTGCTTGATGCGGCCTTCGATGTCGGCCTTCCTGCCGACGCCCTCGACGATGGTGGTGGCCTCCTTCTCGATCGTCACCCGCTTGGCGTGGCCCAGCATGTCGAGGGTGACGTTCTCGAGCTTGATGCCGAGGTCCTCGCTGATGACCTGGCCGCTGGTCAGGATGCCGATATCCTCCAGCATCGCCTTGCGGCGGTCGCCGAACCCTGGCGCCTTGACTGCCGCCACCCTAAGGCCCCCCCGCAGCTTGTTGACAACGAGGGTCGCGAGCGCCTCACCCTCCACATCCTCGGCAATGACGAGCAGCGGCTTGCCGGATTGCACCACCGCCTCAAGCATCCGCAGCAGGGGCTGCAGGCCGGACAGCTTCATCTGGGCGATGAGAATGAACGGGTCCTCCAGCTCGGCCACCATCTTCTCGGCATTGGTGATAAAGTAGGGCGAGATGTAGCCGCGGTCGAACTGCATGCCCTCGACAATGTCGAGGGCGGTCTCGGTCGTCTTCGACTCCTCGACCGTGATCACGCCTTCGCCGCCGACTTTCTCCATGGCGTCGGCAACCAGTTCGCCGATAGCAGGATCGTTGTGCGCGGCAATGGTGGCGACTTGCGCTTTCTCCTTGCGCGCGGCCACTGGCCGCGAGATCGCCTTGAGCGCCTTGACGGCAGCCTTTACACCCCGCTCCAGTCCGCGCTTGAGATCAATCGCGCTGGCGCCGGCGACGACATTGCGCACGCCGTCGGCAAAGATGGCGTGGGCCAGGATGGTCGCGGTGCTGGTGCCGTCGCCCACCGCCTCGCCGGTCTTCTCTGCTGCCTGCCGCAGCATTTGCGCGCCGAGGTTCTCCTCGGCATCCTTCAGGTCGAACTCCTTGGCGATGGTGACGCCATCATTGCAGACGAGCGGGGCGCCCCATGTCCTCTGCAGCAGCACCGACTTGGACTTCGGGCCCAAGGTCACGCGGACGGCATCGGAAAGCTGGGTGGCACCGCGAAGGAGCTTCTCGCGAGCCGCCGAGCGGAACAGGACTTGCTTGTGCGGCATGAAAGATCTCTTGCTCGACTGACAGGCCCGTGGCCCCTGAAGGGAGTGGGAGACCTCGTATCTCTCACTACCCGCTCATGCCTTCACGACGGATCGGCACAGCGCCTTGACGCTAATCAAACGGCTTGGCTGCCTCGGGTGGCCGCTGGCGTCGCCACCAAAGCCAGCCGCCGTTCCCGTGTAGCTGAAGGTCCGGCTGCCGGAACGATGAAGGGAAAGTCACGGCTAGCATGGATGTTGATGGATTAACCGTCACACAAGACAGCTGGGTTCTTTCCGCGTGTGCCGGCGCCCGATGCGGAGCTGAAGCCCATCATAGGCGATACGCGCGTCCATGCCGTGCTCAAGACCGAGCTGCCGGATGAGCATGTCGGTCTGCGCCGCCCTGGCGCGCACGATCGGGGAGCCGCAATGGGTGAAGATCGCCCGCCGCACGCCGGCCTCCTCGCACCAGTCGAGTTGAGCTGCGATTGGAGCGTGGCCGATCAACGTTCTGCCCTTGCGCCGCACCATGGATCGCCGGACCGTTGCGCCATCGCCGATGTAGACGTCTATTCCCCGTAGCACCAGTGGCCGATCGGGGATCTCGGCCACGTCGGGCACGTAGACTACGCAACTCCTCTCCGCGTGGATGCGCAATCCCACTGCCGGGGCGAGCCTCGAGTGCGCGACCGGAAAGGCCTTGAACACGATGTGGTTGATGGCGATGGGCCTGCCCAGCGGCAGCGTACGTCGATCCTGAACCGGGAAGCTGCCAAGCAAGGACCACGTCGTGCTCGTCGCATAAACGGGGCATTGCGCCCCTCCTGCCAGTCCGCCCGCGTGGTCCGGGTGCGCGTGCGTGAGCACGATGGCTGCCGGGACAACCGAGCTCAACTCGTGCAACCAGTCCGTCCCGCAATCGATCATGATGCGGCTCTTGCCATGCTGCAAGAGCAGCGAACTGTGTCGACGGTGTCGCCTAGAGCTGATGGCGATCCCGCCGCGCGTTCCGAGAAACGTGAGTCTCACTCGGCCCACCCGCCTGTTCAGAGAGCCTCTCACCTGCCGGCTGCCAGAAGCCCGCTGGCCGCCAAGCCGTCGAACACGAACTGCATCGCCACGGCAGCAAGCAGTATGCCGGAAAGGCGCAGAACGACGTTCTGGGCAGTCACGCCCATGGCGCGGTGAATCTCCTGGGCCATCAGCATGAACAGCGCGGCTACGCCCATGACGGCCAGGAGGGCGCCAAGAACGATCGCCATGCCGGTGATCTCGCCTTGCGCCTTGGCTGCGAGTGATGGCAGCCGAGATCGCGCCGGGTCCCGCCAGGAGGGGTATCGAGAGCGGAAAGACGACGATGTCATCCTTGTGCCTCGCCTCGGAGGTCTCTGGCGCCGTGATGGTGAACGCCCGACTGGGCCGCGCGAACACCATGTCGAGCGCGATGAGGAGCAGGATGATGCCGCCCGAGACCTGCAGCGCGGGGAGCGATACACCGAGCTGGGTCAAGATGAACTTTCCGACCACTGCAGCCACGGCGAGAACGGCGGTCGCGATGCCGCATGCTTTCAAGGCCATTCGGCTCTGGGACGCCCTCGACCGTTTCGATGTCAGGCCTGCGAAGATGACCGCGCAATCGACGGGGCCGACGGTCGCGAAGAACATGGCGAAGGCCGCAAGCGCAAGGGCAAAGCTGTTCGGCGCGCTCATATGGAGTGCACTCACCGGTCTCGACGAACCTCGGCATCACGCTGCAGGATTCTTGGCGTCCTTTGCTGCGAACCACAGCGCAACCTGGCAACCAGGTAACGGAGCGTCCTTCAACCATCTGCAGCATTGGTGCCGCCGGCTCTGCTGGCACTCGGCGAGGCATTTCGCACGAGTCAGGTGCTCCGCGTTTGAGCTGGGTCAACGGCCGCCGGGAGGTCAAAGCCAATGAAGGCCGCGGGGTAACCG
>JBAPMW010000030.1:0-1747 GCA_049278815.1 Hyphomicrobiaceae bacterium | reverse complement strand
CGACAAGCTCGTGCAGAGCGACGCCAACGTCCGCCGCGTCAACGCCGCCATCTCGATCGAGGCTCTTGCCGAGAGCATCGCGCGGCGCGGCCTGCTCCAGTCCTTGAGCGTCCGCCCGCTTCTTGATGACGAGGGCAGCGAGAGCAACACTTACGAGGTGCAGGCCGGTGGCCGGCGCCTGCGCGCGCTCAAGCTTCTCGTGAAGCAGAAGCGGCTCGCCAGGAACGCGCCCATCGCCTGCATCGTCAAGACCACCGGTATCCTTGAGGACGACAGTCTCGCCGAAAATACCGACCGCGAGGCGCTGCACCCGCTCGACCAGTTCCGTGCTTTCGCAGCACTGCGCGCCAAGGGTCAGAGCGAGGAGGATATCGCGGCCGCCTTCGGCGTCACGCCCGCCATCGTGCGCCAGCGCCTGAAGCTCGCCTCCGCCAGCCCGAAGCTGCTCGACGCCTATGCCGCCGATGAGCTCAATCTCGACCAGCTCATGGCCTTCTGCGTCACCGACAACCATGACCGCCAGGAGCAGGTGTTCGACGCGATCGCGCAGGGCCAGGTCGCCGGCCACGCCTTCACCATCCGGCGCCTCCTCACCGAGACCTGCGTTGAAGCGAGCGACCCCGCGCCCGCTTCGTGGGCGTCGAAGCCTATAGCGCCGCGGGCGGCACGATCATGCGCGACCTCTTCGACGAGGATGACGGCGGCTGGCTTCAGGACCCCGATCTCCTGATGCGCCTGGTGAGCGAAAAGCTCGCCGCCGAGCGCGAGCGCCTTCTGGCCCAGGGCTGGAAATGGGTCGAGGCCGCCGTGGAGCTGTCCTACGAGCTGACTTTCCAGCTGCGCCGCCTCCAGCCGATTGATGCCGCCCTGTCCGAAGCCGAACAGGCGCACTACGACGCGCTGGCGGCAGAGCATGACGGGCTCATCGAAGACCTCTCCGATGATGACATCCCCGACGAGGTGCGCGCGCGGCTCGACGCTATCGAGGCCGAGCTCGCGGAGCTTGACAACCGCGCGCCCGAATTCGCCCCGGAGGACATGGCGCGCGCCGGCGTTCTCGTCAGCATCAATGAGGACGGCCGCCTACGCCTCCAGCATGGCTTCGTGCGCAAGGAGGACGTACCCGAGGCAGGGAGCACGTTCCTGGACGATGTGGACGGGGATGGCGCGCCGCTGGACGACCGGGACCACAACGGTCGGGGCGCGCCCATGGCCGATAACGGCGGCGACCAGCCCGACGAATCCGATCCCGCGAGCCCGCTCCCCGACCGCCTTGTCCAGGATCTCACATCGTTCCGTACCGCCGCCCTGCGCAATGCGCTCGCCGATGATTACCCGACCGCGTTCCTTGCCGTGCTGCACGCGATGTGTCTCGATCTCTTCTATCAGTATGGCTCGCACAGCTGCCTCCAGATCAGGGCAAACGAACACTTTTCGGCGGCCGCCGCCGGCCTGGCCGACTTCGCCGCCGCCAAGGCGGTCGAGCAGCGCCACGAGCACTGGCAAGCGAAGCTCCCGGAAAACCCGCGCGATCTCTGGGCAGCGCTTCTCGAGCTCGACCGGCAAGGCAGTCTTGGCGCTCTCTTCGCCCATTGCGCGAGCCTCACCGTCAACGCCGTACGCGAGCCGCATCAGCCCAGGCGGGACGCCGTCCGCCATGCCGACCCCCTTGCGGCCGCGCTTGCGCTCGACATGACGGCGGCGGGCTGGACGACCTCGGCCGACAACTATCTCGGCCGCGTCACCA
>JBAPMW010000029.1:0-2253 GCA_049278815.1 Hyphomicrobiaceae bacterium | reverse complement strand
AGAGTTGGAGTTGATCGAGTCGCCGATCTTCCTTCTCTTGGTTGCGGATATAGGCCCGTATCGCCGCCTCGTCCCGCCCCACGGTGTTGACGAAGTACCCTCTGGCCAGAAGTGAGGCCCGACGAAGTTGCGCTTCCTTTCCCCGTAGACACGGGCGAGATGGATCGCGCTCCTTCTGTTCGACCAGCTTGCGGAACACCTCGCCGAGATGCCGGCGGAGTTCCAGATACAGCGCCTTCCTTCGACACTTCGGGATGAAGACGACGTGGTATTTGCACTCCCACGTTGGGTGGCTTAAGGCTTGGTATTCGTCCATCGGTGGAGTTCCTTCCGTGTGCTTGGCTGCTCACGGGTTGGAAAACCGCTGATGGACTGCCGGATTCGTCAAACTACTACTGCCTCCCCGGCAGAGCCGGGGGGTCTCCCGCTGACGCTAGACGCTGTTGCTTGGCGATGAGAACCTGGCTTCTGGCGATGTGCCGGTCAGCCTCGGCCAAATGCCGGTGGTGCATATCGTCGCCCAAGACACGCCCTCCGCGCATCCTGCCGGATCTTGCCGTACCCTATCCCAATCCGGAATGAATTCCCACGTATTAAGCCCCCACTTGGTTGCCTTCCCGTCGATGGCGCCGGCCCGCACCTCTGGGCTGCCCCAAGCCGCCCGCCTGCCTGTTCTTTGCCTGTATTATCAGGCAAGGGCGATAACTGATGGGTGCCCGGTTCGACCCCAGCCTCGTCCAGCAGCGTGGCTTTGAGTCCGCTCAACCTGTAGGCTAACCGCTCAGAAAATTGGAGTCGGCCCCATGATGGATCTGAGCCACGGCTTCCACCTGTTCAGGGACGGCGGTGCTTGGTGCGCCGTAGGTCCGCATTACATCGAACTCGTACTATCCCCTGCCGGCTTTGGTGTGACACAAGAGGACGCGGTTAAAGCGCTGCAGGTTGCGCTCCGCAAACACGGGTGGCGTGACAAGCCGATGCCCGAGATGAGCAGCTTCAGGGTCCACGACTGAGCCGATGGGTATGTCCTCGCCCCTCGCGCTTGCCTCGCGAAGGATATCCGGCCGACCTGGAGGGCCTGGCAGCTTCAAGATCACTCCTGGTGGGACTGAGGAATCGGTGGCGCGCCTGGAAGCGCTGGGCAGGCTCATGGATGGCGCGTTCGCGCTGCCTGGCACGAACATTCGCCTTGGCCTTGATGCCATCATCGGGCTGGTGCCGGTCGCCGGTGACGTGATCTCCGGCCTCGTCTCGAGCTACTTGATTTGGGAAGCGCGTCAGCTCGGTGCACCCCGGTGGCTCATCGCGCGGATGATGGCGAATACGTTCCTGGGTACGACCATAGGCGCGATACCGGACGCCTCGACCTCATGTTCCGCGCCAACATGAAAAACATGGCGCTGTTGCGCAGGCACATGGAGAAGCGCGGCCTAAGCCGCGCAACTAGTCTCATCGTCGAGGGTGAGGCCGTTCGCGTCCGCTAGGGCGGCGAACCAAGCACGGCCTGTGGCGTTGAGCTTACGATCGTCACAGGAGAAAGTCATGACACAACAAGGTTCTGACTACCCGGCACAGCCTCCAAAGTACGCCGGCGAGAAGGGTGCGGAGCGGCTTCGGGAGATGGCGGACACAGCCACAGATCAGCTCAAGGGCGTCGCCGGTCGCGCGCAGGAATTGGCCGGTGATGTAAGCGAGCAAGCGCGGGAATACGGTGAAAAAGCCCAGGATGCGGCAAGGCAGGTCAAACCGTTCGTCGAAAAGTCTCTCAAGGAACAGCCGATGACGACCCTGGCTGCGGCAGCGGCGATCGGATTCGTGCTTGGCGCGTTGTGGAAGAAGTAGTGGGTGCTAAGAGCGTGGCCGAACCCCTCGTCATCACCATCGGGCACAAGCTCGGCAAGGAGGAAGCGCTGCGTCGTGTAAAACCGGCGCTGAGCAAGGCGTCGGAAAGCTTTCCGGTGTTGAAACTGGAGGAAGAGCTCTGGTCCGGCGACCGCATGGATTTTCGCGTGCGGGCGCTGGGCCAGGTGGCGGCCGGAAACGTGAAGCGCTTTCCACTCGATGTGGATCGCGTCAGGACGTGCCGATGCATGCGGACTGATTTGGCGCGGTGTGCGCGTCGCGTGTCCCGCCCACCGACGTCATCCCGGCGCCGCGGGCGCCCGTCAGGGCGCTCGCGGGACAAGGCCGGGGGACCCATGCACCCCAGAACAGCTCGCGCCTCTCATTTCGTGCCCACGCGGCAGCCGCGGA
>JBAPMW010000028.1:0-6091 GCA_049278815.1 Hyphomicrobiaceae bacterium | reverse complement strand
TTCCACCGCGCGGTGGACGCCGTGACGGAGGCCGCGCAGGAGCTGATCGCCGCCCTCGTCACCACCGCCCCGCCGCGCGACCGTGCCGAGGAGGCGGCCAAGGCCCGGGCACGCTCTGCCGCCCGGTTCGGGGCGCGGGGCTAGTGCGGTGGCTCTGAGATAGCGGCATCCTCTGTCATCCCGGTGCTTGTCACCGGGATCCAGCCAACCGCTTGCTCTGGCGCTTCCTTTGCGCTGGATCCCGGCAACAAGTGCCGGGATGACAAGTAACGACGTGGAGCCCTCTGCACGCAGCCTATCTCCGCCCCCCTCTCGCCGTGCCTATAATTCGCGGTCGTCTGCGGCGACGGGACGTGGTGGCGCCATCCGATGTTCACGTGCAGACGGCCGGCGCCTGGAAGGAGAGCGAGCTGGGCTCAAGATCCAGGCGTCCCGCTGCGACGGTTTCCTGGCAGAGCGTCAGCAATGACGCCGAGCCGGAGACCGCCGAGAGGCACATGGCCGACCGCGACTGACGGCGTCTGACTGTCACAGGTCCACACTTGCGGAACGGCCGCAGCTTGCAGCGGGATGCAAATCGCCGTCGGCGCGGGTGCCCAAAGGCAGCCCGTTGGGGCGGGCAACCGCCCCCGTTCATGGTTGCCGAGTAGGCACTCGCGCACCCGTCGCTTCTTTGCCGGCTGACGCCGGCGGGGCACCCTCGCCGGCACCGCCGGCGGGGCCAGTGGCATTGGCGGCGTGTGGAGGAAAGCAGGCCGATGCACAATGGCAAGCGCTCCAGCTTGGAGCGGGCGGCCTCAGAACCGCTCCGCCCACGGCCGCAGCTCCACCTCCAGGCTCCAGGCGCTGCGCGGCTGCTTGAGCACGGCCAGGTAGGTCTCGGCGATGGCGGCCGGGTCCAGCAGGCTGTCGGGAGTGTCGCCCGGGCCCTCCACGCGGCCGCGCTCCACACTGCGCACGCCGCCGTCGATCGCGAAGTGCGCCACGTGGATGCCCTTTGGCGCCAGCTCGCGCGCCATGGATTGCGCCAGCCCCCGCAGCGCGAACTTGCCCATGGCGAACGGCGCCGACTGCGCATAGCCCTTCACGCTCGCCGATGCACCCGTGAAGAGGATGGCGCCAGAGCCCTGCGCCACCATGCGCCGCGCCGCTTCCTGCGCCACCAGGAAGGCCCCGAACGCCGACACCTCGATCGATCGCGCCACCTCGTGCGGCTTGAGGTCGAGGAAGGGTCCGCGCGCGCGGTAGCTGGCGTTGTAGAGTGCCACGTCAAGACGGCCGAGCTGGCGGTCCAGCTCGGCGAAGAGCTGCGCCACGCTGTCAGCCTGCGTTGCATCAGCCGGGATCGTCAGCGCACCGATCTCGCCGGCAAGGGCTGCGAGCTTGTCGACGCCGCGCGCCGCCAGGGCCACGCGGTAGCCGTCCGCCGCCAGCGCCCGCGCGAACGCCGCGCTGATGCCCGATCCGGTGCCGACGATGAGGGCGGTCTTGGTCATAACTTCGTCCGTGAGATGGTGAGTGGTGAGGTGGTGAGTTTAGGGTGTGCGCGCGTTGGGCGAAGGGCCTAAATCGAGGTGAGATGGTGAGGTGATGGGTTTGGGTCGTGTCCGGCGCACTCGATGGTCTCGATCCTCCATGCCGGAGCCGCCGTTGCGTGCCGCTTCGCATCTCATGGATAGCAATCTGAAGGCCTCCACCGCTCATTGACAGTCGCATCAGCCCCGGCGGGCCGCCCTGATCCCCAGTGTTCAGCCCCCTCGCGCGCCCTGGGCGCCACCGAAACTCACCACCTCACCATCTCACCGCTTCACGCCCTCGGATGCGCCTTGTCATACACGGCCAGCAGCCGCTCGCGGTCCACCTCCGTATACACCTGGGTGGTGGAGAGGCTGGCGTGGCCGAGGAGCTCCTGGATCTGGCGCAAGTCGCCCCCGGCGGAGAGCAGATGCGTCGCGAAGGAATGGCGCAGCGCGTGCGGCGTGGCGGTGTCGGGCAGGCCGAGGGCGGCGCGCAGCCGCTCCATCAGCAGCTGCACGATGCGCGCGCGCAGCGGGCCGCCCTTGGCGCCGAGGAACAGCGGGCCGTCCGCCGCCAGCGGATAGGGGCAGAGCGCCACGTAGCGCACGACGGCGGCCTGGGTGACGGGCAGCACCGGCACCAGCCGCTCCTTGCCGCCCTTGCCGGCGACGCGCAGGATCTCGCGCCCGACAACGGGGGCGTCGCGGCGGGCGAGCCCAAGCGCCTCGGAGATGCGCAGGCCGGAGCCGTAGAGCAGGAGCAGGACCGCCGTATCGCGCGCCGCGGTCCAGTCGAGGCCGGCAGCCATGCCGCCGTCCACCACGGCCGCGGCCTTCTCGACACTGAGCGGCCTGGGGATGCTGTGCCCGACTTTCGGCCGGGCGACCTGGGCAATGGCCCGGTTGCGGACCATCTCCTCCGCCTCCAGCCAGCGGAAGAAGGCGCGCAAGCCCGACAGGCTGCGCGCCAGCGAGCGGCTGGCCACCTTGCCCTGCCGGCGCGAGGCCAGGAACGCGCGCAGCTGGCGGACGTCGAGATGGGCGAGGTCGATGAGCCCCGGCGGGTGCCCAAGGGTCCGCGCCAGCCACGCCAGCAGCTGCCGCAGGTCGCGCGCGTAGGCCTCGATGGTGTTGGCGGCCAGCGCCTGCTCGTGCATCATGTGGCCGAGCCACGCGCGGAGCGCTGCGCGCACGTCCTCGGCGGCCGGCGTGGCGGCGTCCACTGGCAGAAGGTCCGTGGCATGCGGGCTATCGGGCATGGCGTCGCCTGATTTTTATCGTGGTCGCGACTCGGGAACGCGTTGGGAACATCGGCCTGCATCGGTTAATGAATCACAAAGGATTTCCCTTGTCTTATGCTCATTTGCGCTGAAACCGTAGGCTGTGGGCTCCCGCACCTGTGTCTTGCTTCCGCCGCCATCGCGGCCCATATCTGCGCCAGCCGGGGCGCCCCGTTGTGGGGCGCTACCTCACGATCTGTGGTTAGTGCTTGCCCGATTGGGCGGTGTGCCTTCCCCATGTCTGAGCTACCGGGCCGAGCGTGCGGCCCAACCTAACCGGCGTCTCTCACGCTTTACCGGGAAAAGGAACTCCCCTCATGCGCGTCACAGGTACCGTGAAATTCTTCAACACCGCCAAGGGTTACGGCTTCATCCAGCCGGAAGACGGCGGCAAGGACGTGTTCGTGCACGCCACGGCGCTTGAGCAGGCGGGCATCCGCTCGCTGAACGAGGGCGACCGTGTCACCTTCGTGCTGGAGGATGACAAGCGCGGACGCGGCAAGCAGGCGGGCCAGCTGCAAAAGGCCTGAGCTGCTGCTTCACGATGCGGCCCGGCGTCCTGGAGCGTCCGGGAAAGTCTGGGTCAGAACATCCTGGGACGCCTCTTCCGCTGGGAGGAGGCGCTTTTTTTTGGCGGTCAGCGCGCGTGTCTCGCGATCCCTGGCTCCTCGCTGTTTACGTTGCGTCGCCGCGCTGGGCTAGGCACGCGCCGAGCGCAGCGCCTCGCGCATCAGCTCGCCGACGTTGTGCGCGTTGGGCGCGATCAGCACGCCGGCGGCGCGCAGGGCCTCGATCTTGCGCACGGCCGAGACGGTGCGCTCGCTGGTGAAGGCCCCGGCGTGGCCCATGCGGGTGAGGCGCGGCGCGTGCCGTCCCGCCACCAGCGCGACGACGGGCTTCATCGGGCGCAGGCGTGCGATCGTCTCCGCGGCCTGCTCCTCGTCCGAGCCGCCGATCTCGCCGATCAGGACGATGCCTTCCGTCTCGCCATCCGCATCGAACAGCTCGACGCACTGGGCCAGCGTCAGCCCGTGCACGGGATCGCCGCCGATGCCGACCGTGGTCGACTGGCCGAGGCCCGCCCTGGTGACCTGGGCCACGATCTCGCTCGTCAGCGACGCCGAGCGCGAGGCGATGCCGATCGGCCCCTTCCTGGCGCTGGCCGTGGCCATCACGCCGAGCTGCGCCACGCCCGGCGCCAGCACGCCCTGCGAGTTGGGACCGACGAGGCGCGTGCGCGTGCCGTCGAGGGCCTGGCGCACCCGCACCATGTCGAGAAGCGGCACGCGCTCGGTCACGCAGACCACCAGCCGCACGCCGGCGCGGATCGCCTCGATCATGGCGCCGGCGGCCTTGTCGGGCGGCACGAACACCAGGCTGGCATTGGCGCCGGTGGTCGCCACGGCCTCGGCCACCGTGTCGAGCACCGGCAGGTCGAGATGCCGGCTGCCGCCCTTGCCCGGGGTGACGCCGCCGACGATGCGGGTGCCGTAGCTCAGCATGCCGCGGACGTGGAAGGTGGCGGCCCGCCCCGTGAGCCCCTGGCAGATCACGCGCGTCTCGCGACCAACGAGGATAGCCATGAGGAGCTCTCCGCTTTTGCGCACGCCACCGCCTTCTGCACCGCCTCCCAGGGCGTGCGGCAGGCGGTGTGGGGAACGCCGGTGTTGGCCAGCACGGTCCTGGCGAACTCGGCGTGGTTGCCGGCCATGCATATGACGATGGGAATGTCGCGCCCCGGCTGCAGGGGATCGCGCCGCCGCGCGGCGATGCCGATACCCTCGGCGATGGTGTCGCACGGCTGCATGCCGCCGCCGTGGATGTTGACCAGGATTGCCCGCACGGCCGGGTTGTCGAGGATCAGCCGGAAGCCGCGCGCGATGTCGAGGCTCGTCGCCGTCGTACGGACGTCCATGAAGTTGGCCGGCCGGCCGCCGGCGTCGCACACCATGTCCAGGGTCGCCAAAGCCAGGCCGGCGCCGTTCACCAGCACGCCGATGTCGCCGGCCATGCGGATGTAGTTGATGTGGTGCTGCTGGGCCTCCAGCTCGACGGGATCGCTCTCGTCCCGCACCGTGAAGTCGCGCAAGCTGCGCAGGTCGGCGTGGCGGAACAGCGCGCTGTCGTCGATGCTGAGCTTGGCATCGAGCGCGACCAACTCGCCGCCGGGGGTGAGCGCAACGGGGTTGACCTCGATCAGGGTGGCATCGAGCCCCACGAATGCGGCAGCGAGCCGCCGGAACAGCTGGGCGGCCGCAGCCATTGCGGCCCCCGTCAGCCCGATACGGGTCGCCAGGCCGGCGAAATCGCCGTCGGCGGTGCCGTTGCGCAGCGTCAGCGGGGTGCTCTGGATGATGCCGGGATCACGCTCCGCCCGGTCCTCGATGTCGCCGCCGCCGTGAGCGCTGGCGAGCACCAGGGGGCGCCCCGAAACCGCATCGAGCAGCACCGCCGCGTACAGCAGCTGCGCCGCCTCGACCGCCTCCTCCACATACACGCGCTTGACCAGAGCGCCGCCCTCCGGTGTCTGAGGGGTGGCGATCCTCCGCCCGAGCATCCCGCCGGTCTCCTGACCGGCCGCGCGCGCGCCGTCGGCCAAGCGCACCCCGCCGTGCCTTGCCCGGTCGCCGGCCCGGATCTGCGCCTTCACCACAAAGCGCCGACCGCCCAGCCCCTCCGCGGCCCTCTGCGCATCGGCTGCCGACTCGACCACCCGCCCCCGCGGGATCACGACGCCAAACCGCACCAGCAGCTCCTTGGCCTGGAACTCGTGAAGGTCCATGTCGGGCCTCGGTTAGGGACTTATGCTTTTTGGCATATGGTATACCAGGACGAGACTAGCTCATGATCGCCGGGATGGCAAGCGCATGGAATTCAATTCCAATACTTGGACGCAGCGTCCCATAGCCTCGCGCGTTGGGCTGACGCCATTCTGCACTGAATTTGACATTGCGAAAGCCGGCGAGCTGCAAGAGCGGCAGCACGCCCGAATTCGAGACTCCGACAGGTTGTCCCATCCTGAAGTCCGTAAACTGTCTGTGATCTTGTCGATTCCCTCACTGCAATGAACGACAGTGATCGCTAGTTTGCCGTCCTTCAGGGTGGGGGGACCGCCGCCGTCGGGCGCTTTGGAGGCAAGAAAAGCGCGACGGCCCCGCGCCGTATCTCCTGCTGCGCACAGGGCAAAACCGGAGGGTCTAGAGCGCTTTCCGGCTGATGTGGATCGGAGCCGCCCGCATATGCCCGACCGTGCAGATCGCGGACGAAAGCGGTCATGCCGGCGCTGGGGTGGGC
>JBAPMW010000027.1:0-2633 GCA_049278815.1 Hyphomicrobiaceae bacterium | reverse complement strand
TTCTTCCTGTGGCTGCTGATGCGCGGCCGGGAGGGCTGGTCATGACCGCGCCCCTCCTGGCTGCGCACGGCCTCGCGTTCGGCTACCGCGGCAGGCCGGTGGGGCAGGATGTGGACCTGGAGGTGCGCGCGGGCGAGGTCGTGTGCCTGCTCGGCCCCAACGGCTCCGGCAAGACCACGCTGTTCAAGACCATGCTCGGCCTGCTTCCCTCCCAGGGCGGCGAGGTGCGCCTCGGCGGCCGGCCCCTCGCTGCGCTGGCGCGCGCCGAGATCGCACGCCGCGTCGCCTACGTGCCGCAGGCGCAGGCCGCGCACTTTCCCTTCCGCGTCGCCGACATGGTGGTGATGGGCCGCACGGCCCATATGGGTCCGTTCGCGGCCCCGAGCCGCGAGGACCACGCCAAGGCACTGGCGGCCCTCGACGCGCTCGGCATCGGCGCGCTGTCGCAAGCGGAGTACACCCGCATCAGCGGCGGCCAGCGCCAGCTCGTGCTGGTGGCCCGCGCGCTCGCCCAGGACGCCCCGGCCATTGTCATGGACGAGCCGACGGCCAGCCTCGATTTCGGCAACCAGGTGGTGGTCCTGTCCGAGGTCCGCCGGCTCGCCGCGCGCGGCCTCGCCGTGCTGCTCTCCACCCACGATCCGGACCATGCCTTCAGCATCGGGCACCGCGTGGTGCTGCTCGATGCCGGGCGGCTTGTCGCCCAAGGGCAGCCCGAGACGGTGCTCACACCGGAGCGCCTGCGCGCCGTGTACGGCGTGAGCGTCGCGGTCGAGCGCCTGTCGCAGGGGCAGACGGTGTGTGCGCCGGATTATGGCGTCTCGGATTAGCTCCTTATCTTCGGCAGAACGAAACCAACGTTGGAGGCGTCCGCGTCAGAAATATGCCGGCCGCGGCAACGGCTTACATCGGGGTGGCAGCGGAGGACATGCCGGCAAATCCGCCCTCATAGCGCGGCGGCGAGGCGCGCATCGTGTCGATCCGGTCGCTTGATCGCCTGACTGCTGCCGCCCACGGCAGCGGCCGGAAAGGTGAGGGTGCAGCGTACTCCTTCCGGTGCGAATGCCAAGTCTACCGTGCCATCGAGCTCGTAGGGGACAAGCTCGCGAATGACCTCCATGCCGTAGCCGCAGCTCTCCGGGGTGCGAACGGCGGGGCCGCAGGCTTCCTGCCACTCGATGCGGACGCGATCGTGCGACTGCCCGTTTCCCGTGAGAGACCACCGGACGGAAACCCGGCCGTCATCGTTGGAAAGAGCTCCGTGCTTGGCGGCGTTGGTGGTCAGCTCATGCAGCACCATCGACACTGCTTGGCCGGCCTCGGGCCTCAGGGTGAGCTCGGGGCCGTCGAGGTCGGTGTTGTTGCCGGCCATGTAGGGCGCAAGCTCGCGGCGCACCAGCTCCCGCACCGATATGCCTTGCCACTGCCGGCGGCTGAGGAGCTCGTGCGTCTCGGCCATGGATCGAATGCGGCCGGCGAGCGTCGCCACGAACTCCGCCGGCGAGGTGCCCGTCTCCTGCGTGCGCGAAGCGACGGCGCTGACCGTGGCAAGCACGTTCTTCACGCGGTGGTCGAGCTCGGCGACCAGCATGCGCTGGTGCTCCTCTGCCCGCCTGCGCTCGGTGACGTCGATGTTGACGCCCACCACCCGCTCCGGGCGGCCGTCGCCGCGGTACGAGACGAAGCAGCGCGCCTCGACCCAGCGAATCTCGCCACTGGCGCGGACGACGCGATACTCCGTGCTGTACTCGCCGCCCCGCTCCCGGAAGACGCGATCGCGCAGCTCGTCCATGCCCGGCAGATCCTCAGGATGCACGCCCGCGCACCAGCGGACATACGTGGTGCGGCTCGTGCCCTCCGGCAGCCCGTGAATCGCGCCGTAGCCCTCGGAAGCCTCGATCTCTCGTGTCTCGGCGTCGTAGGAGAAGGTGCCAACCCGGGCCGCCTTTGCGGCCAGGGATAGCTGCAGGTTGCGGTCGGCCAAGGCGCACTCGGCGGTCATCCGATCCGTGACGTTGCGTGTCAGGCCTTTGATGCGCAGGAGCCGCCCGTCGGCATCGAACTCTCCCTTCCCTCGCTCTTCCAGCCAGAGCTGCCGGCCATCGGAGCTGCGGAAGCGGAAGCTCAGCGTATACGACGGCTGGTGGGGGCGCAGATCGCGTATGCGGGCCTTGAAGCGCTCCCGGTCGTCATGGTGGACGCGCTCGAAGAAGCGGTCGCTGTGGGAGCAATGGAGCCTGTCGTTCTCCTCGTATCCAAGAATGGCGGCGGCATTCCCGCTGCGGCGCGACCGGCGTGTGGCGGCATCCCATTCGAAGGCGATCACCTGGCCGGCAACCAGCGCATCGGCCAGGCGGGCCTCGCTCTCCTTGATCTCGGCCTCGGTTTGCCTGCGCTCGGTGACATCGATGTCGATGCCGACGATGCGCGAGGGCAGGCCGGCATCGTATGAGACGAGGGCGCGGGTCTCGATCCACCTGATCTCGCCGTCGCTTGGTCGCACGATGCGGAACTGCGCGACGACCTCGCGTTGGTGCTCCCGGAAGGCTTGCGCGAACCGTGCATCCAACCCCGCCACATCCTCCGGATGCAAACAGGTGCGGGACTCGGCCATCGCCAGCTCGGTGGTGCCC
>JBAPMW010000026.1:0-3809 GCA_049278815.1 Hyphomicrobiaceae bacterium | reverse complement strand
CAGTAGGACTGTACGTGACGACCTTGTCCCACGAGAGCAGTCAACAGCGCGAGTCGGTCCGAACTACAACGGAAGTCTGATACAATTTGTTCAAGCACATTGGCAACTCGGTGAGGCTAGGCGCAATGCGCCAAGCTTAGAGCGAATGTACAGGAAGTTGATGGACTTTAAGCCCGAGATTTAGCGGAGGATGTCCTACATATAAAGCGCGCCGCCGCCCAGAGGGTCTGCTGACACTTCTCATGCCCGGTCCACGCGAGCGGCGTAGCAGCCAGGCGCCGCGAAGTGGACGTGAAGGTACTCCGCCCGGGGCTCCCTGAAGAGTTTGCCAACCGCACGCTCAAGCTCGCGTCCGTCTGTCAGCTCGGAGCCGACCATCATCCCCTCGGCATCGAACGAGCGCACCGCCAACATGCGCGACCTGAGCTGCTCGGGCACCTCGTCGATCCGGTCGTAGGCCTTGTCGCCTTTGCGCACGTAAACGGCAAAGCGCATGCGGTAGGGTGAGGCGACGGGCAGATGCTCGTAGTTGACCAGGATCAGCTCGTCGCCTGGCCTGGAGTCGGCGAGGCTGACGCGGCAGGGATAGCCTGGCGTACGGTCGTCGGCGATGCGGCGCACGGCGTTGTGGCCTGCGAGCTCCTCGTCCGACAGGGCGAAAAGGTGCTCGAATGACCCGGCCGGCAGCCCGGTGATGCGAAAGCCCATGGCAGACGCTCCTCCTCTCGATCCAGCGGCCCAACGTATGCAAGCGTGCTCGGCGACGCGACCCGTTTCCTGCGCCGCCCGGAGCGGCAGTCGCCGTGTGTGCCTTGCAGATTTGACTTTCTCTGCGCGGCCCACGGCGGCAGCCTTGCCAGCTGAGGAGATCGACGAGGTGGCGCCCAGTGGGCGCACAGAGACGGGGCCGCATCGCTGCGGCCCCGAACCCATGCACCCCAACCTCCCACCAGTCACCAGCGGGTTTGCTATGCGCTATCGGGAGCGCCGCCCGCGGTAGCCGGCACGAACACCTGGACGGAAGGAAGCCCGGACTCCCGGACGGAAGGAGGCCCGGACCGCCGGACGGTAGAAGGCCCTGGCGCGAACGCCTGGCCGGTAGAAAGCCCGAGGCCGATAGCTCCGCCCGTACAGGCGGACCCCTGGCCGATAGTAGGCGCGGCCAACGAAGGGCCGGTAAGCCGCCCGCCTGTACAGCCGGACCCCTGGCCGATAGTAGGCGCGACCAACGAAGGGACGGTAGTACGCCCGCCTGTAGGCCCGGCCGTAAAATGCCGGGCGGTAGAGCCGAGCCCTCGGGCGGTAGTAGGTTCTCGGCGCGTAGGAGTAGGCCATCGGTGAATAGCCGCGAGAGCCCCAGCCGCACCAACCGAAGGCAGAGGCGGGTGAGCTGTTGAAGGCGGTGGCAGCGAGCACGAGAGTGAGACCTGCAAGCGTTCGCTTCATCATGAGGACGACCTCCTTCGAGTGTGCATCCCCCTCCCATTGAAGAGCTTCCACAGGGTCACTGGTTCCTCACGGGAGCTCCAAATCCGAGGAAGTGGATAATTCCGGCGTCCGCACGCGGCGAACCATTTGGGTGATTGCCGCCGGCTGGGTCCATCGCCCTTGAGAGGAAAATTACCAATGGCATCTTGCTGCTTGACGCAATAAACGCCCTGAGATACGGACATGCTCGCCAGTATGAGGAAAAATGTTCCAGCTGGCGCCCGGGCAGCGGCCAAGCCCCGCCCTCAAAGCCGGTGCAAGCCATGCTCGACGAGATGGACGTCAAGATCCTGCGCATCCTCCAGCAGGACTGCACCCGTTCGGTCGCCGACATCGGCAAGGAGGTGGGGCTCTCCACCACCCCGTGCTGGCGCCGCATCCAGAAGCTGGAGGAGGCGGGCGTCATCAGCCGCCGGGTGGCGGTGCTGGAGCCGAGCCTCGTCAACGCCGGCGTCACGGTGTTCGTGTCGATCAAGACCGACCAGCACTCGCTGGCTTGGCTTGAGAAGTTCCACGCCGCGGTGGTCGATTTCCCCGAGGTGATCGAGTTCTACCGCATGAGCGGCGATGTGGATTACCTGCTGCACGTGGTGGTGCCCGACATCGCCTCCTATGACGCGTTCTACAAGAAGCTGATCGCGCGCGTGCAGATCTCCAAGGTGTCGTCGGCCTTCGCCATGGAGCGGATCAAGTACACGACTGCGCTGCCCCTCGGCTTCGCGCTCGCCCAGGCGCGGGGCCGGCCCGCACCGGGCGAGCCGCGCAACCAAGAGCGGAGATGAGATGGAGAGCATGAGCGACGGGGGCGGCAAGGTGCACTCGGCCTCGCTGGAGGAGATCAAGAGCTACAGCGGCCTCGACTTCGTGCGCCGCATCGCCGACGGCACCGTGCCGCAACCGCCCATCGCCGCCACTCTCGGATTCCGGCTGGCCGAGGCGGCCCCCGGCTTCGCCCTCTTCACCATGACGCCGGAGCTCCGCCACTATAACCCGATCGGCACCGTGCATGGCGGCGTGGCGTGCACGCTGCTCGACAGTTGCATGGGCTGCGCGGTCCAGACCCACCTCGCCAAGGGTCAGGGCTACACCACCCTGGAGTTGAAGGTGAACCTGGTCCGCCCCATCACCGCTGCCACCGGCCCCATCCGCGCCGAAGGCCGTACGCTGCACGTGGGCCGGCGCTCCGCGACGGCGGAGGGCAAGATCCTCGATGCCAAGGGCAACCTGCTGGCGCACGGCACCACGACGTGCATGATCTTCGCGCTCTGACCGCCATCCCGGAAGTCAGGCGAGGCGAGAGTGTCCGAGCTTTGCTAGGCCGAAGCCGTCATCCCCGCACTTTGCCGAAGCTCCGGATCGAAGCGAGCGCCTTTGGCTCGCATTGCTCCGTCCGGGATGACAGGTATGGCTTCAGAACTTCAGGTTGAGGCCGGCGCTGAAGCGGTAGTCCTCGCCCTCGTCGCGGGCGAAGGTGGAGGAGCCGGCGATGCTGGCGCTTAGGTTTCCCCCGAGCTGGAAGGTAATGCCGCCCTCGACCCGACCGTAGGTACGCGTGTCGAAGGTCGCCACCGGCGAAAGGATCGGGAGCAGCGGCGCCTGCGTGAGGCTCGCCGTCATGGTGTGCGTGTCGTCGCCGAACTGATGCTCCAGCGTGACGTTGAGGTAGGGGATGACGAGGCCGCCGCCGGTCCGGAACGGCGCGAGAAAGCGCAGGCCGACGCTACCGGTGAGGGTGTCGAGCGTCTGCTCCGACACTTTGAAGGTGAGCAGCGGGTCGCCCGTCTCGGTGTAGCCGTCGACCCTGGAGTGAACGTACGTCACCCCGGCGATCGGCCCGGCGCGCAGCTGGCCGAGGTCGAACAGGTAGCCGGCCCGTGCCGCCAGGGCGACGGCGGCGGCATCGGTGTCGCTGCGCACGGGGTCGATCACGCCGGGGCGCACGAGGCCCAGGTCGTGCAACCCGTAGGCCACCAGCGCATCGGCAAAGGCATGCCGCGTGGCGTAGGAGAGATAGGCCGCGGCCTGTACCGAGTCGATGTCAATGTTGGCGCCGCTGGTCAGGTCGGCGCTGGCCGTTGTGTAGTTGCCGGCGAGGCCGACGATCAGGTTGCGGCTGATGCTGTATTCGACGCCGGCGGTCCCTGCCGTGGCGTCGTAGTCGAAGCCGGCCAGACTGAACTGCTCGTCGCGGCTGCCGCCGAGGAAGGTGCCCATGGCGAAGGTGGAGAAGCCGCTCGCAGGGCTCTTGGCGCCGGGCGGCCGCTGTTTGAAGCCGAGCCCCATGGGGGCGTCGGGGTCAACCAGGCCAATTCCGGCAACGC
>JBAPMW010000025.1:0-6016 GCA_049278815.1 Hyphomicrobiaceae bacterium | reverse complement strand
TGAGGCGGCGACCGGCTATCTCACGCCCGGCCCGCCGCAGCTGGTCGCGGTGGGCGGACTGTCCGGCACCGGCAAATCCACCCTGGCGCGCGCGCTGGCGCCGGAGCTGGGTGCCGCACCGGGCGCGGTCCACCTGCGCAGCGACCTGGAGCGCAAGGCCCTCTACGGGGTGGAGGAGACGGCACGGCTCGGGCCTGACGCCTACACGACCGCCACCGGCGCTGCGGTCTATGCGGTACTCCTTCGCAAGGCGCGCCTCGCGCTGTCGGCCGGCCACGCCGCCGTCGTCGATGCGGTCCACGCCAATGCCGACGAGCGCGACGGGATCGAGGCAATGGCCGCGGAGCTTGGCGTGCCCTTCCAGGGCCTGCGGCTCGAGGCCGGGTCGCGGCAGCTCACAGACCGCGTCGCCGCCCGCAAGGGCGACGCCTCGGACGCCACGCCCGACGTGGTACGCCGGCAGCTGGCACATGACGCGGGGCCGCTTGGAGCCAGCTGGATGCGCATCGACGCGGGCGGCAGCGCCGCCGAGACGCTCGCTGCGGCGCGGCAGGCGCTCGGCTGTGGCTAAGCAGGGGCTCGTTGTGGGCCCAACGTAAGCTTGCCCGGCAACGGCAGCTATACCCCGGAACGTGACGGACGGTGACCGGTGGTTGTGTGCCACAAGGGGACATTCTTCGAACGTTCAAGAGCCAGGTCATTGAACCAACGACCGGGCCAGCAGTCTAGTCCGTCAGAACCGGCCGAAGGGCGGCAAACTCGTTGGTGATGAGGTCGAAGGACGCCAAGCCCCTCGGGCGTGCGCCGCAGATCAGGTCGGCTGGGGAGGGGCTAATTCAGGTGCGCTCCAGGATCGGCCCCAGCCACGCATACGACAACTATACGGAAATTGCTGCGGTGCATGGGTCAGGAGCCGGCTCTCAGCGATATACGAGCACAGGCACTTTGCTGTGGGTCAGGACCTTCACTGTCTGGCTACCCAACACGATGGCGGACACACCGCTGCGGCCGTGCGAGGCCATGACAATCAAGTCGCACCCTCTAGTCCGGGCGGTCTCAATGATGCCCTGGTACGGGTGCTCGTGCTCTAGACTTACAGCATCGCAGGTGACGCCCGCCGCCTTGGCGGCATTCGAGACGACATCCAAATATTTCCTCGTGTGTTCGGCAACGTGCTGGATATATCCAGCACGCGTATCCGTCAGCATACCCGGCTCGAGCGTCATGAGATGAAATGGCTTGGTCACTGTGAGCGCGGTTATTCTCGCTCCCTGTTCCTTGGCGAGCGCGACACCATAGTAGATTGCCCTGTCGGCGAGCTCTGATCCGTCGGTTGGGATTAGGATATGCCGAAACATCCGCCCCTCCGTCGTCGACGACGCGGCGCTCGCACGCGCGATTACTTAAACAACCTACGGTCTGGACCGAAGGAGAGAAATCGGGAGCAACCCGCGAATCGATAGGGAATGAACCTGAGCGCCTCCGCTATGCTACCTCGTATACGGCCAGTGGCAGTGGTGCTATTCTTTTTCTCAGAGGTCATATCCTGTGATGCTTGGGCAGGGCGGCGCCGTCTCTTGGCGTTGCTCGCCTGATGCAGAAAGAGTAACCGCTGCAGAAGTTAATTTCTTCCATTGTGCCGGTATAAATGTCCGAGCACCATGTGTCAGGCGCTGTACCCGATGGATACTTGAGAGTGAGGGCCGGTCCGCCGATCTTTCGTGGGGGAGGGATGAACCTATGAAATAGGGAGCTGGACAAGATGGCTGGCCCGCAAATCCCGAAGGACTTCCGACGTGTGATCGTCGCCGCGTCCGTTGGAAACGTCATCGAGTGGTATGACTTCTACATTTTCGGGAGCTTGGCCGCGGTGTTATCGGTCAAGTTCTTCGAGCAATCGCACCCGGTCGCGGCCCTGCTGAGCACGATCGCGTTGTTCACGGCCGGCTTCCTGATCCGCCCGCTCGGGGCATTCCTCTTCGGATGGATGGGCGACCGCGTGGGCCGCAAGTACACGTTTCTCGTCACGCTCAGCGGTATGGGGCTCGGCACTGGAGCGATTGGGTTGATCCCGACCTACGAGTCGATCGGTCTCAGCGCCGCGTTTCTGCTCTTCGGCCTACGGATGATCCAGGGTCTATGCCTGGGCGGTGAGTATGGCGGCGCCATCACCTACGTCGCCGAGCACGTGGCAGACGAGCACCGCGGCTACTACACCGGCTGGCTACAGACTTCTCCGACTCTCGGGATCGTGGTGTCGCTGGCAGTGATCATCGCCACGCGCACGTACTTCGGCAATGAGGCGTTCAACGCATGGGCGTGGCGCGTTCCGTTCCTGATCTCCTTCCTCCTGGTGGCCATCGCGATGTACATCCGGCTCCAGCTCCAGGAGACGCCGATCTTCCAGGAGATCAAGGCTAAGGGGCAGATGACCAAGAACCCTTGGAAAGAAGCCTTCATGAGCTCGAATATCAAATACATCCTGATCGCAACCATCGTGCTGATCGGTCAAGGCGTGGTCTGGTACAGTGGCCAGTTCTGGGCGCTGTATTTCTTGCAGCAGGTATCCAAGGTGGACCCGCTGCGCTCGGCATACATCGTGGGAGCCGCGCTGATTCTCGCAACGCCCAGCTTGATCTTCTTCGGATGGCTGTCTGACAAGATCGGTCGCAAGCCGGTGATCTTGGGAGGCATGCTCCTGGCGGCGATCACCTACTATCCGCTGTATGCGTGGCTCGGAACGGTCACGCAGCCCGGCAACATCAACTATCCCGTCGCGATCGGTATCATCTTCATTCTCGTTTGCTACGTCGGCATGGTCTATGGGCCGGTGGGTGCGTTCCTTGCGGAATATTTCCCCGGCAGAATTCGCTACACTTCGGTTTCGGTGCCGTACCACATCGGCAACGGTTGGGGCGGCGGGTTGGTCCCGTTCATGACCTCGGCGGCTTTCGCAGCCACCGGCAGCATCGGCTACGCGCTACTCTACCCAATCCTGGTTCCGGCGGTGTGCTTCATACTCGCGCTCTTCCTGATGCCGGAGACCCGCAAAATAAGCATCTGGAATCCGCCAACGGTTAGAGCGTAGCAAGGCGTGTCCCGTGCGGGGCCGTTCGACCCGCACGCCGACAACGGCCGTCAGATCCGTGCGGCGTTGGGCATCTCGCGCTAGTTTGGCATGGGCTGACCGATCAACCCTCGCCACGTGCGCTTCTAGCACGTGTGCGAGCGCGCGTTGAGGTCTCCTGTGGGGCAAATCCCACCGTGCCGGGGCGGGCGTGTGGCAGGAAAGTATCGGAAGCGGACGCGCGTGCTTGTGCGTAGCCAGCGCGTGACGCCGGCATTTGAAGGACAGGGGCTCGCTGCCGAGCGATCCGTAGATGAAGGGCTCGTGAGCCTTTTGGGTGCTTGCGGGATATCAGGGGCGCCGCGTCTGTCCTATGGTTGCTCGGTGCAATGCGCTCGCGCTGCTCGCTTATCGCACCCTACGGCATATCCGCCGAGGCAGGTCGCTCAGCTCACGCCGAGCTTCTTCTGCAGGGACGACGACGAGGTCGTGTACTGGAACAGGAGCTTCTTGCCGGGATACACGATTCTGTAGGCCGCCTGCGCCATCAGCGCGGCCTCGTGGAAGCCGGACAGGATCAGCTTCAGCTTGCCGGGATACCAGTTGATGTCGCCGATGGCGAAGAGCCCGGGCGTGCTGGTCTCGAATTTCTCGGTATCGACGTTGATCAGGTTCTCGTGCAGATTGAGCCCCCATTGGGCCACCGGCCCCAGCTTCATGGTGAGGCCGAAGAACGGCAGCAGCCGGTTGACGGCGACGCGGGTCTCGCCGTCCTTGGTCTTGACGACCACGCCCGTCAGCGCGCTGCCGTCGCCTTCCAGCGCCGACATCTGGCCGATCAGCAGGGCGATCTTGCCCGCCGCCACCAGGGCGCGCATCTGCTCCACGGAATGGGGCGCGCCGCGGAAATCGTCGCGCCGGTGCAGCAGCGTGAGGCTGCGGGCCACCGGCTGCAAGTTGAGCGTCCAGTCGAGGGCGGAATCGCCGCCGCCCACCACCAGCACGTCCTTGTCGCGAAAATCCTCCATGCGCCGCACGGAGTAGAACACCGACCGGCTCTCGTAGGGCTCGATGCCGGCCAGCGGCGGCCGCTTGGGCGTGAACGAGCCGCCGCCCGCCGCAACGATCATGACCTTGGCATGAAACTCCGTGCCGGTGTCGGTGACGGCCCGGAAGCGCCCGTCCCCCATCTTCTGAAGGACGTCCACGCGCTGCCCCCAATGGAAGGTGGCGCCGAAGGGCTTGATCTGCGCCAGCAGCGCATCGGTGAGGCCCTGGCCGGTCACGAAAGGAAGGCCCGGAATGTCGTAGATCGGCTTCTCCGGGTAGAGCTCGGCGCACTGGCCGCCCGGCTTGTCCAGGATGTCGACCACGTGCGCCTTGATGTCGAGGAGGCCCAGCTCGAACACGGCGAACAGCCCGGCCGGACCGCCGCCGACGATCAGGGCGTCGGTCTCGATGGGCAAGGTGGGGTTGTCGGTCCCGTCTGCGGTCATGGGCACGCTCGCTCGCCTCTCAGGACTGCCTCAGAACTGCTTCTCGGGGATGCGGACCACCAGGCCGTCCAGCGCCTCGGCCACCTTGATCTGGCAGGACAGCCGGCTCTCGGGGCGCACCTCGAACGCGAAGTCCAGCATGTCCTCCTCCATCTCGCTGGGTGCCCCCGTCCTCTCCCGCCACGCCGCGTCGACATAGACGTGGCACGTGGCGCAGGCGCAGGCGCCGCCGCACTCGGCCTCGATGCCCTCGATGAGGTTGATCTTGGCCGTCTCCATGACGGTCATGCCGGGCTGCGCCTCGACGGTCTGCTCGGTGCCGTCCGGCTGAACGAATGTGATTCTGGCCATGCGCCGCGGGGATCAACTTGGGGTTGTTTGCACCTGGGATCGCCAGCGGCGATGCACTGTGCGCCTGATGTAACCAGCGGGTGGGCATGAGTTCAAGGCGCATCGCTCATCAAGAAAGCCGCGTGCTGCCGCCCAGGGCGTGGCAAAAACGCACGGCTGCGCGGTGAGATGGTGAGTGGTGAGATGGTGAGTTCAGGCGGGTGCAGGCCGCGCGGTTAGTGCTTCATTCCAGCCCCTCGGCTGGAGCGGGAGCGCCATGCTACGTGACCGCCCCTGCGCGGGAAGAATAGGCCTTGCGGGTGCTGGCGTTGGTACAAGGTGTGGTTGCAAGCAACCTTCACTCACCATCTCACCATCTCACGACCTCACCACTCACGATCTCGCCCTATTGCGTGTTTACCACCACCGTCGTCCACAGGGGGGCTGTCGCACTGCGGCCGTGAAGTCGTCGCTAAGTTGGGCAATCACCGGGTTTCGGGGTGCAACCGCTGTGCCCCGGCGGGTGGATGCGCTAATATCGCCCTCCGGTGGGATTCGGGGCTTGGCGGCGCCGAGAATGGATTGGGGGGAATGGCTCACGACGGCAATACACGACGCGAAGCGACTCAGCGCCGGCCCGGGCTTGGCAGCGGCGACAGTGCGCCCGAGCCCGCACCCGGGCCAGGGTCTGGACCTGGTCGCGGCGGGAAGCCTGCCGGGGGGTTGGCGCAGCTCGATCTGGGGTCCGCGAAGCCCGCCAAGGCAACGCCCGTCACCGACGATCCGCCACGGAAGTTCATTCCGCCTGCGGGTGTGACCCGGAAGATCGGTCCCGGCAGCACGGCACCTCCGGATATTCCGCTACCCAGCGCCGGCGCGGGTTGGGGCCCGGGCGCGGTATCGGCCGCAAAACCGGGCAAAACGGCGCCGAAGCTTGGCGCCGGCGGCCCGCCGGATATTCCCCTGCGCAGGCCGAGCGCCGATTGGGCCGGACCTGAACGCGCAGAGAAGGCGGCCCCCAAGGTCCGCGCCGAGAGCGCAGCGCCGGCTCTCCCCCTGCCCCAGGCGGGCGCCGATTGGGCCGCGCGGATGGCGCAGTCCGGCGGGTCCGGGGGGCCGGAGG
>JBAPMW010000024.1:0-1551 GCA_049278815.1 Hyphomicrobiaceae bacterium | reverse complement strand
GATCGCACGCTCGCTGCTCCTTGGCAATGCGCGGTTGCATGCGCATCGTGGGGATAACCTGCGGTGCCCCGCGGGCGGGACGATGGCGCCCAAACAACGCCTTGAGTGCAGCCGACTTGGGGTATCCAATGGTGACGGGAGAACGCCAGCAGCCCCCAGGATGGAATGATGTCGAAGCCAGACGTTGCATTAGTCGCCGAGTTCGAGCCCGCCACGCGCGAGGCTTGGCTGGCGCTGGTCGCCAAGGTCCTGAAGGGCACCGATTTCGATAAGCGGCTCGTCTCCCGCCCCGCCGAGGGTCTCTTCGTCCAGCCGCTCTATACCCGCGCCGATGCTGGTGCCGGCACCGCCGCGGTCGGCCGCTACGGCTGGTATCCCGGTGGCTGGGATGTGCGCCAGCGCCACGCCGAGCCGAGTCCGGAGACCGCCAGCAAGGCCATCCTGGAGGACCTGGAAGGCGGCGCCACCTCCATTCTGTTGCAGATCCAGGCCCCGGGCCAAGCCGGTCTCTCCTACAGCACCGCGGCCCTGGACACGGCCCTGCGCGGCGTCAACCTCAAAGGCGTTGCCATCGCGCTCGACGCGCGCGAGAACACCCTGGACGCCGCCGGCAGCCTCCTGGAGCTGTGGCGCGCGGCGGGCCTCAACGAGAACGAGCGGCGCGGTACCTTCGACTATGACCCCTTCGGCGTGCTGGCCAAGACCGGCACGCTGTACTACCCGGCCGGCCGCTCCTGCGAGATCGCCGCCAAGCTCGCCGTCGACTGCCGGTCCATGTCGCACGTCACGGCACTGCTGGCCGACGGCCGCCCCTACCACGAGGGCGGCGCCAGCGAGGCCCAGGAGCTTGGGGCCATGCTGGCCACGCTGGTGGCCTACCTGCGCGCCTGCGAGGCCGCGGGCCTCAGGCCGCGCATGGCGCTGGGGAAGATCGCGCTGGCGCTGGCGGCCGATGCCGACCTGTTCCTCACCATCGCCAAGCTCCGTGCCGCCCGCCGCATCGTCGCCCGTGTGGCCGAGGCCAGCGGAGCCGGCAGCACCGCGGCGTCGATCCACCTCAGCGCCTCCACGTCGGAGCGCATGATGGCCCGGCGCGACCCGTGGGTGAACCTGCTCCGCACCACCGTTGCCTGCGCCGGCGCCGCGTTCGGCGGGGCCGAGGCCATCACGGTGCTCCCCTTCACCTGGGCGCTCGGCAAGCCCGACGCCTTCGCGCGCCGCATCGCCCGCAATACCCACCTGGTGCTGCAGGAGGAAAGCGCCGCTGCGCGCGTCATCGATCCCGCCCACGGCTCCTGGTACGTCGAGAGGCTCACCGACGACCTCGCCAAGGCGGCCTGGGCGCAATTCCAGGCCATCGAGGTCCAAGGTGGCATGGCGCGCGCGCTGGAGACCGGCTTCATCCAGGGCGAGGTTGCGCGCGTGGCCGAGGCGCGTGCCAAGGACATCGCCCACGGCCGTATCGAGCTCACCGGCGTCTCCGCCTTTCCACGCTTGGGCGACGACGGCGTCACGGTCGAGCCGCATCCGTCCTTCGATCCGGTGGTGAAC
>JBAPMW010000023.1:0-4572 GCA_049278815.1 Hyphomicrobiaceae bacterium | reverse complement strand
GACCTGCCGCCCTGCAGACGCGTGCTGACTGTCAATCCGCGCGGAGGAGTGACGGTGGCAAAGGATGACACCGGTACGGCAACGGATTGATCTGGGTGTTACCGGAACGGGCGGAGCGGTAGTAGGTGTTATTGTATTGGGCTTTGCCTCGCCGGGGTCGACCCGCCTACACCTTAGACTTAGACAAGGGGAGGGACTCATGAGTGGGCGTACGATCGGCGCAGCAGCGCTGCTTGCCGTTGCGACGGTGCTATCCAGCGGGCCCGCCGCGGCGCAGAAATCGGGCGGCACGCTTCGCCTCTACATCCCTACGAACCCGCCGAGCGCATCGATCCACGAGGAGCTGACGATTGCGACGGTGGCACCCTTCATGGCGGTGTTCAACAACCTCGTGCTGTTCGATCAGCTGAAGCCGATCAACAGCATGGACAGCATCGTCCCGGACCTGGCCGAGAGCTGGGAGTGGGATGCGACTCGCACGAAGCTCACCTTCAAGCTGCGCCAGGGGGTGAAGTGGCACGACGGCAAGCCGTTCACGGCCAAAGACGTGCAGTGCACCTGGCAGCGCCTGATTGGGGAGGATTATTTCAGCAAGAACCCGCGCCGCGTCTGGTACACGAACCTCAAGGAGGTCACGGTCGACGGCGAGCATCAGGCGACCTTCCACCTGTCGAAGCCTCAGCCGGCGCTGATCGCGCTGCTGGCCTCCGGCATGGGGCCCGTCTATCCCTGCCATCGGGAGGCCAAGGACATGCGCCGCAGCCCGATCGGCACCGGGCCGTTCAAGTTCGTGGAGTTCAAGTCCAACGACTCGATCAAGCTCGTGCGCAACCCAGACTACTGGAAGCCGGGGCGGCCCTATCTCGACGCCATCGAGTGGCGCATCGTTTCCAGTCTCGCAACCCGCACCCTGGCCTTTGTCGCCGGCGAGGTCGACTTCACGTTTCCAGGCGACGCGTCTCCGCCCGTTGCCAAGCAGATCGTCCTGCAGGCCCCCAAGGCGATCTGCGAGTTGAGCGCCCCGAATGTCACCGCGAACCTCCTTGTCAACCGCGGCGTCGCGCCGTTCAGCGATCCCAAGATCCGACGCGCCATGATGCTTGCCCTCGACCGGCAGGGCTTCAACGACATCTTCCACGAGGGCAAGGCCCTGATCTCAGGCGCCATGCTGCCTCCGCCGTACGGCAACTGGGGCATGCCGCCGGAGGTTCTGAATGCCTTGCCCGGCTACAGCGGCGACCTGGCAGCACGCCAGGGAGAGGCGCGCAGGATCATGGAGAGCCTCGGGTATGGCCCGGGCAAGCGGCTCAAGGTCAAGGTCTCGACCCGCCATTGGCAGGCCTACAGCGACCGAGCCGTCGTCCTCGTCGACCAGCTCAACAAGATCCACTTCGATGCCGAGCTGGAGGTCATCGAGTCCTCGGTCTGGTTCGGGCGCATGGTGAGCAAGAAGTACGCGGTCGCGCTCAACCTGACCGCCGCCGCCGTCGACGATCCCGACTCGATGCTGAAGGAGAACTATGCCTGCGGGTCACAGAACAATTTCGCCAAATACTGCAACCCCGAGGTGGAACAGCTTCTCGACCGGCAGTCGCAGGAGGCCGATGCCGGCAAGCGCAAGGCCCTGGTGTGGGAGATTGAGCGCAAGCTGGCCGAGGATGTGGCCAACCCGGTCATCCTCCACAACGTCGGCTACGGCTGCTGGCATCCCCACCTCAAAGGCGCCGTGCTGCAGAAGAACAGCATCCACAACCGGTGGCGGTTCGAAGACGTCTGGCTCGACAGATGAGATTGACGCCAGAAGAAGCAACTCGATTGATGGCGCCGCGGTGTCACCGCGGCTTCCGCTCTGACCATACCGGCGCGGATGGTCCGCTGTTCGGGGTGGATCGACCTCGTCACGGCATTGCGAGCGCGGGAGGCTCGAAATTGAAGTACACGACCCAGGTTAGCTCAGGACCTGCTGGCCTGCACGGCCACCATGGCCGACGAGAGCCGCAAGACCACCTGGTCCAGCACGATGCGGCCGGCGGCGGTGGCGCTCACGCGGCTGCCGCGGCGTTCGATCAGCCCCAGGGCGGCGAGATCCGCCAGGGCCGGCTCGCCGGGCGCGAAACCCGTCAGCGCCGCCAGCCGGTCGAGACGCAGGCCCTCGGCGAGCCGCATCCCCATCAGCAAGGCCTCGTCGGCTTCCTCGGCGGGGGTCAGCGCCGTCGTCTCGGTAAGGCCGTGCCCGCGTGCCTCCACCAGCGCCGCCCAGCCCTCCGGGTTGCGCTCCGTGGCGGTGGCCCGGCGCACGCCGTTGACCACCACCCTGCCGTGGGCGCCGGGCCCGATGCCGGCGTACTCGCCGTAGCGCCAGTAGACGAGGTTGTGCCGGCACTCCTCGCCGGGGGCGGCGTGATTGGAGACCTCGTAGGCCGGCAGGCCCGCGGCGTCGGTCAGCTCCTGCGTCAGGTCGTAGAAGGCGCGCGCCATCTCCCCTTCGGGCACCCTCAGCTTGCCGCGGGCGTAGAGCTCGGCAAACGGCGTCGCCGGCTCGATGGTGAGCTGGTAGAGCGACAGGTGCGCCCCGGCGATGGCAAGCGCCCGGGCCAGCTCCTCGCGCCACGCCTCCAGGGTCTGGCCGGGGCGCGCGTAGATCAGGTCGAAGGAGAAGCGCTGGAAGGTGGCCCTCGCCACCTCGATCGCCGCCAGCGCCTCGGCCGCCGTGTGCAGCCGCCCCAGGGCACGCAGCACGCTGTCGTCGAGCGATTGCACGCCCAGCGAGACGCGGTTGACGCCGGCAGCGCGGTAGCCGCGGAAGCGGGCCGCCTCCACGCTCGAGGGATTGGCCTCCAGGGTGATCTCGGCGCCGGGCGCCAGCGGCCAATGGCCGGCGATGGCGTCGAGGATGGCCCCGACGGTGGCGGCGCACATGAGCGAGGGCGTGCCGCCGCCAAGGAAGACGCTGCTCACGGTGCGGCCCGGCGTCAGGGAGGCCCAGTGCTCCAGCTCCCGCAGGAAGGCGGCGCGGAAGCGGGGCTCGTCGATCCCGCCATGGCGCACATGGCTGTTGAAGTCGCAATACGGGCACTTGGAGGCGCAGAACGGCCAGTGCACGTAGACGCCGAAGCCGGCCGCCTCACGCGCTGCCGAGACGCCAGTAGAGACTGACGCGCGAGAACAGGGCAAAGGCGCGGGCGCGGTGGGAGATTGCATGCTTCTTGGCCGGCTCCATCTCGCCGAAGGTCAGGATCTCGCCGTCGGCCACGAACATCGGATCATAGCCGAACCCCTTGTCGCCGCGCGGCGGCCAGACCAGATGGCCGAAGACCTTCCCCTCGAAGGTCTCCACCGCCCCGTCGGGCCAAGCGAGGCACAGGGCAGCGGTGAAGTTGGCGCGCGGCCCCGATGCCTGCCCAGGCGCGTCTTGTGGCCCTTGCAACTCGTCCGGCCAGCCGCCGCGCTTCCGCACCGCGTCGGCCACCCGCTGCATGGCCCGGCCGAAGTCCTGGTCGGGGCCGGCCCAGCGCGCCGCATAGATGCCCGGCGCGCCGTCAAGGGCCTCCACCTCCAGGCCGGAGTCGTCGGCCAGCGCCGGCAGCCCCGCGGCCCTGGCGGCGGCCAGCGCCTTCAGCTCGGCGTTGGCCTTGAAGGTAGCGCCGGTCTCCTCGGGCTCGGCCAGCCCGAGATCGCCCGCCGATACCACGTCGAGCCCGTAGGGCGCCAGCAGATCGCGCAGCTCGCGCACCTTGCCGGCGTTGTGGGTGGCCGCCACGAGGCGGGCGCCGCGCTCCAGGCGTCGCGTGTTGGCAGGGGCGGCAGACATGGCCATTCGGGTCCGGATCGAAGCGGGCGCCCAAAGCTTCAGCGCCGGTGCGGATAGAGCAGCGGGATGATGTACCCGAGCAGGCCCGCCTCATCAACGTTGACCTCGGTGAGCACAGAGCGGCGAATTGTGACAATAACGAGGGGGCGAACGGCTGTTGCCCGGCTTAAGCTGCACCGTCCACCTTTGCAGTGACCTTGCAGTGGCCCGCAGATTGCCGATTTCGTTCGTCACTTGCCCAATGGAGAAGCTCCATGACCCGCAAAGCGCCCCCAGCCCGCGACCCGGAGCCTGAAACGGTGTCGTTCACGCTCTCCGATGCCGACATTACCTCTCAGCGCGCCGTCCCGCGCCCGCGCCTGCCTGGCGTGCTGGGCGCCGGCGCCGCGGCACAGGCCTTCGGCAACGCCGGGGAAGCTTCCCCCTCCGATCATGACGGCCCCTCGAATACCGCAAGGCCGGCCGGCGCTCCGAAGCCTGCGCCCGATGGCGACGGCTGAAGCGCCGCTCAGCGACAGCGGCCGCCCCGTCGGGGTCAGACCCTGCGGGCTACGGGTTTCACACAAGTGGATCGTCGTTGTCGTTTTAATTAGCAAATTATTCGACAGTGCTGATGCCGTTATGGCATTTTCAATTTGAGTGCGCCGGGAGACCGGCAGGGAGCAGGGGGTGGAAGTCCTCCACGATGAAAGGTGTAGCGAGCCACATCGGCCCCGAGTCATGCGCAGGTGCCCGCGAGGGTGTCGGCGAAGCGTTGACAG
>JBAPMW010000022.1:0-5534 GCA_049278815.1 Hyphomicrobiaceae bacterium | reverse complement strand
CGTGGTCACCGGCTGGGGCACCGTCAACGGCCGCGTGGTCTATGTGTTCGCCAAGGACTTCACCGTGTTCGGCGGCTCGCTGTCGGAGGCGCACGCGCGCAAGATCACCAAGATCCAAGATATGGCGCTGCGGAACCGCGCTCCCATCATCGGCCTGTTCGACGCTGGGGGGGCCCGTATCCAGGAGGGGGTGGCGGCCCTGGGCGGCTATGGGGAGGTGTTCCTGCGCAACGTGCTGGCCTCGGGCGTGGTCCCGCAGATCTCGGTGATCATGGGGCCGTGCGCAGGCGGGGACGTCTATTCGCCCGCCATGACCGACTTCATCTTTATGGTGAAGGGCACGAGCTACATGTTCGTCACCGGCCCCGACGTGGTCAAGACCGTGACCAACGAGACGGTGACCGCCGAGGAGCTGGGCGGCGCGCGCGTGCACACCACCAGGTCCTCCATCGCCGACCGCGCCTACGAGAACGACGTGGAGGCGCTCCTCCAGATGCGCCGGCTCATGGACTTCCTGCCGTCCAGCAACAAATCGGGCGTGCCGGAGCTCCCCACCAGGGACAGCCCCGACCGCCAGGACGCTTCGCTCGACACGCTGATTCCGGACAATCCGAATAAACCGTACGACATCAAGGAGCTGATCTGGAAAGTGGTGGACGAGGGCGACTTCTTCGAGATCCAGGAGGCGTTCGCCCGCAACATCGTCACCGGCTTTGCCCGCATGGAGGGCCGCACGGTGGGCATCGTCGCCAACCAGCCGATGGTGCTGGCGGGCGTCTTGGATTCCGATGCCTCCCGCAAGGCCGCCCGCTTCGTGCGCTTCTGCGACTGCTTCGATGTCCCGATCCTCACCTTCGTCGACGTACCGGGTTTTCTGCCGGGCACGGCGCAGGAGTACGGTGGCCTCATCAAGCACGGCGCCAAGCTGCTGTTCGCCTACTCGGAGGCGACCGTTCCCAAGGTCACGGTCATCACCCGCAAGGCCTATGGCGGCGCCTACGACGTGATGAGCTCCAAGCACATCCGCGGCGACGTGAACTACGCCTGGCCGTCCGCCGAGATCGCCGTGATGGGGCCCAAAGGCGCGGCCGAGATTCTCTACCGCTCGGAGCGGTCGGACCCCGCCAGGATCGCCGCCCGCATCAAGGAGTACCAGGACCGCTTCGCCAACCCCTTCATCGCCGCCGAGCGCGGCTACATCGACGAGGTGATCCTGCCCCACACCACCCGGCGCCGGATTTGCCGCGCGCTCAACATGCTGCGCAACAAGACGGTGGAGAACCCCTGGAAGAAGCACGATAATATTCCTCTTTGAGGGAATCTTTCCGTGTCGCATAAATTCCGCTTGCATCAACGCATCTGATGCATTAGAACTTGATGCATGAGAGCCACCCTTGACATCGATGCTGACATCCTGCGAGCCGCCAAGGCGATAGCTGAGGCGGAGAGTAAGACCCTCGGACAGGTGCTGTCGGAGCTTGTCCGCAGGGGGTTGACAGAGGTCGCTGCCGTTCCCGGCCTGACCGGAGAAGCTTGTCTCGGCGTCGAGACGCAGAGCGGCCGACCTGCCGGGGAAGGCGATCGGGACGATGGGAAGCTCAGAGGATGAGTCATGCGAACGACGCTCGACATCGACGATGACATCCTCCAGGCCGCCAAGGAATTGGCGCGTGCTGAGAGGAAGACGGCGGGCCAGGTGCTGTCGGAGCTTGCCCGCAAGGGGCTGACGCAGCAGGCGCCGGCCATCGGCTTCAGCGAGGAGGCAGTGTCCATGGGCTTCGTCAGGAAGGACGGTTGGTACCAACTCCCCAACCGGGAAGGCGTGGTCGTCACCAAGGAGCTGGTCGACCGCCTGATCGAGGAAGCGGACGAGGAGGAGGCCCGCAGAAAGGGCGGCTATTGAGCATGCGGGCCCTTCTCGACGTGAGCGTGCTGCTGCCGCTCTTCGATGCCGGCCATATTCATCATCAGGCAGCCAGGGGTTGGTACACGGCGAATGCCAAGGCGGGATGGGCGAGCTGTCCGCTCACCCAGAACGGCTTCGTTCGCATCGTGTGCCAGCCCAAGTATCCGCGGCCCGCGCGCTTGCGGGATGCGCTGGCGGTGCTACGGCAGCAGATCGGGGAGGCCGATCATGAGCTCTGGCCGGATGATGTCTCCATTACCGACGATATGCTGTTTGACCCTGCCTTCATCCTCGGTCCCAGCCAGATCACCGACGTCTACCTGCTGGGGCTTGCCGTCAAGAACGGGGGTCGGCTGGTCACCTTCGATCGGGGCATACCCGTGAAGGCCGTGCGCGGGACGGAGCCGCGGCATCTGGTCGTTCTGTAGTAATATCGGATCAGGAATCAGAAATCCGCGAACGAGACCTCCTTCCGACTTCCGGCAAGGCATCAGCCCTGCCGCTGCGGATCGGCCACGTCCTCCACCACCAGCTCGCGCCGGTCGCGACCGTTCCAGGTGTCCCGGCGCAGGTGGCCGGCGACGTGGAGCGGCAGGCCGGACGAGCCGAGCAGCGCCTCGCCCACCGGCTGGTCGGCGGCGCGGAAGGCTATGGCGTCAAGGCGGGCGCCGTCGCCGCCTTCCAGCACACAGCGCACGTGCGCGGTGCCCACCACCTTGGCGAACTTGACGCGCTGGGCCGGGAAGGCGAAGCGCGGCTCCGGATTGCCCTGGCCGAAGGGGCCGGCGCGCTCGATCAGCGCCATCAGCTCGTCGGTGACGCTGGCGGGCGTCAGCGACCCGTCGATATTGAGCACCCGCTCGGAGCGCGCCGCGCGCGCCGTGTCGGCAAGGCGCTCGCGCAGGAAGGCGTCGAGCGCATCCAGGCGATCGCGCGTCACGGACAGGCCCGCCGCCATGGCATGGCCGCCGCCCTTGACGAGGTGGCCGGCGGCCACCGCCGCGCGCACCGCTGCGCCGATGTCGACGCCGGGAATCGAGCGCAGCGAGCCGGTGCCGAGGCCATGCTCGTCCCAGGCGATCACGCAGGCGGGAAGATGGAAGCGCTCCACCAGCCGGCTTGCCACCAGGCCGACCACGCCCTTGTGGAAGCCCTCCGAGGCGACGATGAGCATCGGTGTATCGGCATGCGCCTCCAGGGACGTATCGGCCCGCAGCATCGCCTCCTCGAGCATCGCCGTCTCCAGCGCCTTCCTCTCGCGGTTGAGCTTGTCGAGCAGCACGGAGATGCGCGCCGCCTCGGTCTCGTCTCCCAGCGCCAGCAGCCGCGCGCCGAGGCCCGAGTCGCCGATGCGCCCGCCAGCGTTGATGCGCGGCCCCAGCACGAAGCCCAGGTGATAGGCGGTGGGCGGGACGGCGAGACCGGCCGCGTCGGCCAGCGCCTTGAGGCCGACGTTGCGGCGCTGGCGCAGCACCGTGAGGCCGCGCGCCACGTAGGCGCGGTTGAGGCCCCTGAGCGGCACCACGTCGCACACCGTCGCCAGCGCCACGAGATCGAGCAGCTCCAGAAGGTCGAAGGGCGCGCTGCCGCCAATGCCGGGCACTTGGCCGACCCCGGCCCCACGCCGGCGCAACTCGCGCGCGGTGGCGACCAGCATCATGAAGACCACGCCGGCGGCGCACAGGTGCCCCAGGCCCGAGATGTCGTCCTGGCGGTTGGGGTTGACGAGCGCCGCCACCTCGGGCAGCCGCTCGTCGGCCTGGTGGTGGTCCACCACCACCACGTCCACGCCGAGACGCCGGGCGGCGGCCAGCGGCTCGAAGCCGGTGGTGCCGCAGTCGAGCGTCAGGATCAGCGTGGCGCCCTCCCTGACCAGGCCCTCGATGGCGCCGACGTTGGGGCCATAGCCCTCGGTCATGCGGTCGGGGATGTAGATGCGCGGCTTGAGACCGTGCGCGGCGAGGAGCAGCGCCATCTGCGCGCAGGAGCAGGCGCCGTCCACGTCATAGTCGCCGAAAACGGCGACCCGCTCGCGGCGGGCGATGGCATCGGCCAGGCGCGAGGCCGCCGCGTCCATGTCGCGCAACGAGCTGGGGTCGGGCATCAGCGCCTTGATGGTCGGGTCGAGCGCGACCGCGACCTCGTCGAGCCCTACCCCGCGCGCCGCGAGCACCCGGCTCAGGAGCTCAGGGAGACGGTAGCGCTGGCTCATGGCCAGCGCCGTGCCGGCGCCCGCCCGGTCCAGCCGCTCGCGCCACACGAGCCCGCGCGCCGATGCCGTCACGTTCAGGGCCGCAGCGGGGGTATGCCCCCGCACCGGCCCATCCTCGATCGCTAGCCCCATCGCGCCCCTTGCCCCCGGTCTGGGCCCTTCCGCCTGCAGCGACGGACTAGCTGCGCCGCGCCAGCGATGCCAGGGGCTTGCGCCCCCGGTCCACAGCCGTGTGCGAGCAAGTCCGGGCGTGCCAAGGCCGGCATCGCCGGCTATGAGGGCGTGAAGGCCCGCACCATGCGGTCGGGCGCGGGGCGGGCGCAGGAACAGCCCACTTGCATCCCGCCACAGCCCAGTGTACGCGCGCCTGTCGGTCCCGTAGCTCAACTGGATAGAGTGCCGCGCTTCGAACGCGGAGGTTGCGGGTTCAAGCCCTGCCGGGACCGCCAGAAACAAGGTAGGATAGCTGAAGATCGCGGATGCGGATTCTGCTGTCCTCTGTCGACTTGGCCTCAACGGGCTCACAACCGGGACAGAGGTCAGATGGTTAAGCCTCGCCGCGACCCTGCGACACCACGTTGACCGCCCACCCGATCCGTGAACCGATGATAATCGCTGCGAGCTGGGCAATGGAGACGACCGGTTGCCCAGTTGCAATCTCTTCCCCCCTGACCACAAGCGGCAAGTAGATCATAACAGCAAGCGTGATCACGATCGAAATAAAGGCAATCGCGACAGTTTCTGCGCGGACGCCTTTAATCACCTGACGCGTCACGTAAGTTGCGCAGAAGCCACCGAACCCTGGCGCAAGGACCCACATCAACAGTAGGTGAATCAGATGCAGCAAACCAATCCCTTCACGGGCCGCAGACGCCAAGTAAAGGAGGCCTAGCAGCAATCCCGCCAGGAGGAGCCAGCCAATGACAAAGAAGATCAAGGTTAGAACAACTGCAACTGTCGCCCTCACCTCAAATCACCGTCGATCAAAGCACCTATTCCGTAGAGAATGGCCCCACCAAGCGCTCCCCCATACACGAGCAGCAGCGGAAACCAATTTGCGCTTGCTATGGCCGCGTACCGGCTCGCCGGCTTCCAGTTTGGAAATGGTGGCTTGACGAACATGCATCCGGTCGCCCAGGGCAGCCTGGGTCAGCGATTTTTGACGCCGGATACGACGGATTGCGTCGCCCGCCTGCTTGCTCGTGCGTACCGTGTTTTACATGGAGTACCGATACGCGATTGCGTAGTAATAATCAATATACGTGATTGCGTATGCTGCGAGTGCATACGCGAATACGTATATGCATGGGAGCAGATCTATCGGCCCGGTACCGTGACGCTGCTCTCCTGCGAGATCGCCGATTTGGAGCAGTCGTGGGACTATTTCCAGCGTCCCGGCTTGCACAAGCTGTCGGC
>JBAPMW010000021.1:0-1713 GCA_049278815.1 Hyphomicrobiaceae bacterium | reverse complement strand
GCGCAGGGCACCGCGCACCCAACGGCCGCGACCACGAGGCCGGCTCGGGCCACGCGGCCATGGCGGCCGAGCCGGGGGATCGGGTTGCATCCGCCGAAGGTGAGGCCCGCGCCGCGCGGGGGGCAGTGCCCGAGGCCGAAGGCGATGACGGCGCGCGCGAGAACGGCGGTCACATCGAGGAGGTCGAGGGTGACGGCGCCGAGGCCCCCGAGATGGTCGGCGCCTCGCTGGAGGAGGGGGGCGCGGAGGACGCGTACGAGGAGGTGCCCGAGCGGTCGCGCCGGCACATCCGCTCCTACAAGATCCAGGAGGTGATCAAGCGGCGCCAGATCATCCTGGTGCAGGTCGTGAAGGAGGAGCGCGGCAGCAAGGGCGCCGCCCTCACGACGTACCTGTCGCTCGCCGGACGCTACACCGTGCTGATGCCCAACACCGGGCGCGGCGGCGGCATCTCTCGCAAGATCACCAACCCGCAGGACCGCAAGCGCCTCAAGGCCATCGCCCAGGACCTGGAGGTGCCCGAGGGCATGGGCCTCATCATCCGCACGGCAGGTGCGGCGCGCACCAAGCAGGAGATCAAGCGCGACTTCGAGTATCTGCTGCGCCTGTGGGAGAACGTGCGTGACCTGACGCTGCAGTCCACCGCGCCGAGCCTTGTCTATGAGGAGGGCAACCTCATCAAGCGGTCGCTGCGCGACCTCTACTCCAAGGACATCGACGAGATCCAGGTGGCGGGCGCCGCGGCGTTCGACGAGGCGCAGGACTTCATGCGCATGCTCTCGCCGAGCCAGGCCAAGCATGTCATCAAGTACCAGGAGCCGGAGGCGCTGTTCTCGCGCCACCAGATCGAGCGCCAGCTGAACGCCATGTTCAGCCCCTACGTGACGCTGCGCTCGGGCGGCTATCTTGTCATCAACCAGACCGAGGCGCTGGTCTCCGTGGACGTGAACTCCGGCAAGTCCACGCGCGAGTTCTCGATCGAGGAGACGGCGCTGCAGACCAACCTGGAGGCATCCGACGAGGTCGCCCGCCAAGTGAAGCTGCGCGATCTTGCCGGGCTCATCGTCATCGACTTCATCGACATGGAGGAGCGGCGCAACAACCGCAAGGTGGAGAACCGCCTCAAGGACGCCCTGCGCCACGACCGGGCGCGCATCCAGGTGGGCCGCATTAGCCATTTCGGCCTGCTGGAGATGTCGCGCCAGCGCCTCAGGACCGGCGTGATGGAGGGCTCCACCACCCAGTGTCCGCACTGCCAGGGGACCGGCATCGTCCGCTCCACCGAATCGGTTGCACTGGCCCTCCTGCGTGCGCTTGAGGACCACCTGGTGCGCGATTCGCGGTCATCGCTGACGGCTATCGCGACGGCCGCGGTGGCGCTCTACATCCTCAACAGCAAGCGCAGCTTCGTCACCGAGATGGAGCACCGCTACGGGGTCGCCATTGCCGTGCAGGCCAGCGACCGCATGCACGGTGCCAACTTCGCCATCGAGAAATCGGCCGCTCCGGTGGCTCCGCCAAGGGTGGTGGAGCGCTCAACGGCGGTCAACATGGGCTGGGCCTTCGATGGCGACGAGGAGGAGGAGGTTCCGAGCCCGGCCCCGGCCTTGGGCCCCGAGACCGAGGAGGCCGAGAGCCAGGCCGCGGGCGTGTCCGATGAGCCCCGCTCGCGCCGGCGGCGCCGGCGCAGCCGGCGCGAGGACGGTGGTGAAC
>JBAPMW010000020.1:0-1865 GCA_049278815.1 Hyphomicrobiaceae bacterium | reverse complement strand
CATCAGGTCTACGGCAATCATTGTCTCGCTCCCTGGGGATGCCTTGTTGGTCTGCGGCGGGGCGGTGGCCTGCGCCCGGCCTGGCTGCGGCGCCGCCTCGCCCTGTCCTGCTGAGTCCTGTCTTGCTCCGTCATGCCTTGCCAGGTCATCTCGCGCCGTGTCCTGCCGATGCGTGACGCGGCCATCCCCCAGCGCCCGCTCGGGGCTGCGAGCCGGCATGTGACGGCGAGGGCCATGGCCGTTGCTCAGCGGCCGGGTGCCGGCGATGGCGCGCTCGCGTCCGTTGCCGCCGCCATTCCCGCCTCCGCCCAGGTAGGCGCGCCGCACGGCCGGGTCGTCGCGCAGCCCCTCCGAGGAGCCCTCGCCGACAATGCGGCCGTTCTCCAGCAGGTACCCGCGGTCGGCGATGGCCAGGGCAGCCCGCGCGTTCTGCTCCACCAGCAGCACGCCCACGCCCATGTCCTTGATGCGGCCAAGCGCCTGGAACAGCTCGCTGCAGACCAGCGGCGCGAGGCCGAGCGAAGGCTCGTCCAGCAGCAGGATGTCGGGCGCCGACATCAGCGCCCGGCCGATGGCCACCATCTGCCGCTCGCCGCCGCTCATGGTGTTGGCGGTCTGCCCCATGCGCTCGGCGAGCCGGGGGAACAGCGCAACGACCCGCTTGAGGTTCTCCGCGGAGCGGCCGCGGGCCCTGGCCGGGAAGGCGCCGAGCTGGAGGTTGTCGTGCACCGTCAGGTCGGGGAAGATGCCGCGGTCCTCCGGCACCAGCGCCAGCCCGGCCTCGACCACCCGGTGCGGCGGCAGCGCAGCCAGGTTGATCTCACCCAGGGCGATGCGGGCGCCCGCCAGATGCGGGACCACGCCGCCCACCGCCTTGAGGCAGGACGACTTGCCGGCGCCGTTGGCCCCCAGCATGACGACGATCTCGCCCTGGCCCACGCGCAGCGACACGCCGTCGATGGCCAAGTGCTTGCCGTAGCTGACGGAAAGTTGCTCAACCTCAAGCATTCCCAACCTCTTGGGAACGCCGAGGCCCACGGATGCCGGCCCGCCGCCCGCTCCACGCGCACCCCGCCGGAGGTGGCTTGCCAGCGCGTTTCCCCAGCGGTCACAATCAATTGCGCCGGAACGGAGGTCAACCCCCATGTGGGCCGCTTGGTCCCTGCTGACCTCAAGGGTGCTGCCCGGGCTGCTCCGTTGCCCTCCCGTCTCCCGCGAACGCCCGCACCCCGAACTCATGCGGTCGTGGCGGATGCGCCACGCCAGCGTTCGCCCCTTCCGGCTGCTTCCGGAAGCCCCACGCCCAGACAGGCGCCCCTGGCCCTGCCGCCTCGGTCCGAGCACAGCCCTGGCGTGAGGATCGCGGCGGCCAACCCCCGCCGGGAGTACCTTGCCTCCCTGACTGAAGCATTCCAGCCGGACAGTTAAGCCTATTAACCACAAATTAGCTCATGAAGCTTGCGCTGTCAACTAAAAATAGCGATTCATCCTCCTATTATCGCCGATTGCGGCGCTCCTCGATAAGCCCAAGCGCGGCCGTGGCCAGCATGAAGACGACGGCCGAGCCGAAGATCCAGCGCGGCGCGCCCTGGTCCATGAGGAAGCCGAACAGCGCCGGGCCGACGATGCCGCCGATGTTGAACCCGGTCGAGACAACGCCGAACACCCGGCCGGCCGCGCCCGGCGGCGCCGCCTTGCGCACCAGCATGTCGCGCGCGGGCTGGACGATGCCGAACAGGAAGCCGGTGAGCCCCATGGCCACCACCAGCACGGGAACCGGCAGCGGCGCCACGGCAATGGCCAGCGCCAGCACAGCGGAGACGCCGAAGCCGGCCGCGGCCACGTGGCCGTGGCGCGAGGTGCGG
>JBAPMW010000019.1:0-16906 GCA_049278815.1 Hyphomicrobiaceae bacterium | reverse complement strand
GCGTATTGCTGCGAGAGCGAAAGCAGGTTGTTCCAGGCCCAGTAAATCACCAAGCCCGATGCGAAATTCGCAAGCAGGAAGGTGAACATCACCGGCATCCAGTTGAAGATGCGCTGCTGCATCGGGTCGGCCTGCTGCGGGTTCAGCTGCATCTGCACCCACATGGTGATGCCCATGACGAGGGGCCACACACCCACGTGCAGGAACGAGGGCGCCGCATACGGCAGCAGCCCGAACAGGTTGAAGATCGAGGTGGGATCCGGTGCGGAGAGGTCCTGGATCCAGCCGAAGAACGGCGCCTGGCGCATGTCGATGTTCAGATAGAGCACCTTGTAGAGCGCGAAGAACACCGGGATCTGCAGCACGATCGGCAGGCAGCCCGCCATCGGGTTGATCTTCCTCTCCCGGTAGAGCGCCATCAGCTCCTGCTGCTGCTTGGCGCGGTCGTCCTTGTAGCGCTCGCGCAGCTTCTCCATCTCGGGCTGCAGCTTCTTCATCTTGGCCATGGACTCGTAGCTCTTGTTGGCCAAGGGGAAGAACAGGGCCTTCACGATCACCGTGGTGGCGAGGATCGCCAGCCCGTAGTTGCCGAACAGCTGCGCGAACCAGTGCAGCAGCATGTAGATCGGCTGGGTCAGGAACCAGAAGTAGCCCCAGTCGAACAGCATATTGAACTGCCGAGTGTGAGGCTGCGGCTCGGGCTGCGGACCATAGAAAATCCTCTGGAGCCAACCGGGCAGCCAGCCGGTCTGCGGTGCGCCGAGTTCGGCGTTATACTTGTCGATCAGACTGACGACCTTGGCGCCGGCGAACAGGCGGTTGCTGAAGCTGCCCGTGGCGCCGGGTGCGACCTCGATTGGCCCCGCCGAGACGTCCGCCTGAAAGGCGTCCTTGGCGCCGCCCGTGCCCTTCCATCCCCTGAAGTTCGCCTCAGTGGGGACCTTGGGGTCGGGCACCAGCGCGGCAGCCCAGTACTTGTCGGTGAAGCCGAGCCAGCCGCCGGTCTGCTTGTAGGACTTGGTGCCGTTCTCGGCGAGGACGTCGGTGTAGTTGATCTCCTTGAGCCCGCTCTCGCCCAGCGCGCCGATGAAGCCCTCGTGCAGGATCATCCAGACGCCGTCGAGCTTGGGGAGACCATGGCGGGAGATGAGGGCGAAGGGGTGGAGCGACACCGCACTGCCGCCCTTGTTCTCCACCTCGTCGGAGACGGTGAACAGATAGTCGCGGTCCACCGAGATGGTGCGGCGGAAGAGCAGCCCCTGGCCGTTGTCCCAGACCAGGGTAACCGGCGAGTCCGGCGTCAGCGGGCCGGCCTTCTCGGCCTGCCAGAGCGTGTCGCGGTCCGGCATCGGCTGCGTCACGCCCTTGCCGGGGCTCCAGCCGAACTCGGCGTAGAAGGGGTGAGGTGCCCCCGACGGCGAGAACAGCTCGACGTACCGGCTCTTGGGATCCACCGTTTCACGGTACTTGGCGAGGACCAGGTCATCGATGCGTCCGCCCTTGAGCGAGATCGAGCCCCTGAGGCTTGGCGTCTCGATGCCCAGGCGCGGGCCGACGCCGATGGCGTCCTGGCGGGTGAGCGGCTTGGTGTCGGCGGGCGGCGCGGTTGTGCCTGCGACGGGCTGCTGCGACGGGGCGGCCTTTGGGTCGGTCTTGGAGGCGTCCGGCGCACCGGGGGCCGGCGGCTGCTCCTTCGCCTTCGACAGGGCCTGCTCCTGCTTCAGGCGCGCCTGGCGCTCCTGCTCGCGCGGTGCGGCAAAGAAGAATTGCCACCCGAACAGCACCACCATCGACAGGGCGATGGCGATAAGAAGGTTCTTTTGATTGTCCTGGTCCTGCATGGCCGTCCTGAGCCTCGGCGTCAGCCGATCCGCATCCTTGAGAAACCCTCTGCCCCACCCGTCTGCCGTCCTCCCCCGCTGCGGGCGTGCACGCGCTTGAGGGCATCGGCAAGGTCAGATACCAGCGCAGCGAAGGCGGCGTCGAGAGCCGGGCGGCGGGCGATCAATACGTAGTCATAGTCGCGCCGCGCGTGTTCTAACAAAACGTCGCGGGTGGCCGCCTTGAGGCGGCGCTTGATGCGGTTGCGCTCCACCGCCCCGCCCACCTGCTTGCTGACGGTGAAGCCGAAGCGGGGGGTCTCGTCCGGAATTGCGCTGCTGCGGCGCTTCCCCTCCAAGACGAATGCCGGCGTCGCCGAACGGGCGCCGCCACGGACGCTGAGAAACTCGCGCCGCCGTTTGAGCGTCACAAGCTGCGTGGCGGGCCGCCGGCCTGCGCGTCCTCCTTGTGCCGGCGCCTGTGGCGGAGTGTCGGCCTGCGTCCCGGACATGGGCCGTGAGGCCCACGCCTCAGGCGGACAGGCGCTTGCGCCCCTTGGCCCGACGACGTGCCAGCACGCGGCGTCCACCTGCGGTCTCCATGCGCTTACGAAAGCCGTGGCGCCGCTTGCGAACGAGACGGCTCGGCTGGTAGGTGCGCTTCACTTCTGCTCTCCCGTATCGAGGCGCCGATATCGGTTTGTGGATGCGATGAGGACCGCCCAAAGCGACAACGCGGGCTGGCCGCGCTGTGCGGTTCTGGCGCGAAACCCGCTTGGAATTGTCGCGCGCTTATAGGGGCCAGCGAGGCCTCAAGTCAATCCAGACGAACCGCGGGCCGCAGCCCGCCATCAATTCTGGTCGCGCCCCGTCACGTATGCTTGACACGGCGACGTAACACAAGCCGCCAAAGCGTAAGGAGAGCTATGGTGTCGCTATCGGCACCTCCGCGTCGCGTGCACGCCAGCGTCTGGTTGGGGCCAGAGTGGGCGACACACCCGCACCCCAGCCGAGACCTGTGCCAGACGCTGGCCGAGGCCCTGGCGGAGAGCGGGGCGACGATCGTGGACGATGGTTGACATGCAGGCTGCCCCTAGGATCCCGCCAGCTCTTTTCGTGCTGCGACGCTATGGGCTGCCCGCGCTGATTGCCGCAGTCATGACGCTGGTGCTGCTCAAGGGCTGGCATCACGACATCTCGCTTGAGACGGTCGTGGCCTACCGCGACCGCTTCCGCCACGCTCTCGATGCAAACGTAGCCCTCTCGCTCGTCGCCTACGGGGCGCTCTATGCCCTGCTGGTGGCGCTGTCGCTGCCGTGCGGGCTGATCATGACGGTCGCGGGAGGTCTCCTGTTCGGCTGGCTGCTGGGCGCGCTGGCGGCGATTGCGGGCGCAACGCTTGGAGCAACGATCGTGTTCCTGATCGCCCGCAGCGCCGTCGGCGACACCTTGAGCCAGCGCGCCGGCCCCTGGCTCGCGAAGCTGAGCCAGGGCTTCCAGAAGGACGCCCTGAGCTACATGCTGTTCCTGCGCCTTGTCCCCGCGTTCCCCTTCTGGTTCGTCAACATCGCCCCGGCGGTGCTGGGCGTGCCGCTCAGGACCTTCGTGCTCGGGACGGTCGTGGGTATCGTCCCCGCCACCTTCGCCTTTGCATCGGCGGGGGCCGGCCTCGACAGCGTCATCATGGCGGCCAAGAATGAGCATGCGGCCTGCGTCGCCCAGAAGGGGGTAGACGCGTGCCCGCTCAAGATCTCCGCCAGCCTGCTCCTCACGCCGGAGCTGATGTTGGCCCTGATGCTGGTCGGTCTGGTAGCGCTGATGCCCGTTGTGCTCAAGAGCTGGAAGAAGCGGAGAGGTGGCCATGACGCAGCCAGGTGACCGGGCGGTCGGGTGGCTGGGGTTGCGCCGGTCCGGCGGCACGGCGCCCGTCGCGCCTCGTGCTGGCAGCGCAGCCGCCAATCCGCCTGTGCCTTCGAAGACCGCAGGCAGCGTGCCGGGCGTCGAGTTGCGCGTTGACCTGTGCGTGATTGGCGCCGGTGCCGGCGGGCTCTCTGCCGCCGCCGCCGCCGCCCAGCTCGGCGTGAGCGTCGCGCTGGTGGAGAAGCACAGGATGGGCGGCGACTGTCTCAACTACGGCTGCGTCCCCTCCAAGGCGCTGCTCGCTGCCGCGCGGCGCGCCCACAGCATGCGCTCGGCGGCGCCCTTCGGCATCCGTCCGGTCGCGCCCGCGATCGATCCTGAGGCCGTCTGCGACCACGTTCAGGGCACGATCGCCGCCATCGCCCCCAACGACTCGGCCGAGAGGATGGCCGGCATGGGCGTCCAGGTGCTGCGCGGCGCGGGACATTTCATCACACGCGATACCCTCCTCGTCGGGGAGCAGCGCATCAAGGCGCGCCGGTTCGTGATCGCAACGGGGTCCACGCCGCTCATCCCGCCCATTCCCGGTCTCGAAAAGGTACCCTACTTCACCAACGAGACCATCTTCGACAACCGCGAGAAGCTTGGCCATCTGATCGTGATCGGCGGGGGACCGGCCGGGCTTGAGCTGGCGCAGGCGCATTTGCGTCTAGGCAGCCGCGTGACCGTCATCGAGGCGGCGAAAGCGCTCCGCAAGGACGATCCGGAGCTGTCCGGGCTGGTCCTCAGGGGCCTCGCGGCCGAGGGCCTCGACATCCGCGAGGGCGCTTCCATCGAGCGCATCGGCGGAGGCACGGGGCTGATCGATGTGCACCTCTCGCAGGGCGGCAGCCCGACGGTGGTGCAAGGCACCCACCTCCTCGTCGCCGCGGGGCGCAAGCCCAACATATCGGGCCTCAACCTTGCCGCGGCCGGCATCAGGTTCGACGAGAACGGGATCAAGGTAAATGCGGGGCTCAAGACGTCGAACGGCCGCGTGCTCGCCATCGGCGACGTGATCGGCGGTCCGCACTTCACGCACGTGGCCAACTATCATGCGGGCATCGTCATCCGCCGGGCGCTGTTCCGCATCTCCGCCCGCGTCGACGACAGCATCATTCCCTGGGTCACCTTCACGGACCCCGAGATCGCCCATGTCGGCCTGACCGAGGAGGCGGCAGGCCGCCGGCACGGCCGGGTCCGCGTCTACCGTTGGCCCTACCACGAGAACGACCGCGCGCACACCGAGCGGGCCACGGCCGGCCTGGTCAAGGTCGTCACCGACGGCCGCGGCAGGATCCGGGGAGCGAGCATCGTCGGCGAGCAGGCCGGCGAGCTGATCCAGATGTGGTCGCTGGCCATCTCCCAGGGACTTGACATCAAGGCGATGACGCAATGGATCTCGCCCTATCCGACCTTGTCGGAGATAAACAAACGCGTCGCCTTCGGCTATTATGCAGCCGCCGCAGCAAGACCGCTGGTGCGCAAGGCTGTCAGCTGGCTGGCGAGGCTCGGCTAGTTGCCGCGAGGGCGAGCGACGAGGTGGGCGAGTGCCGCTCGACATGACGGAGGACCCGAACAACTGGCTGCGTCGCCTCTGGCGGCGCCTCAAGGCATCGCTGCGGGCGTTCGGGCGCGCCGGGGGGAAGCTCGGCCTTTCCGCCAAGCTCCTGCTGCTCACCTTGGTCTTCGTGATGCTGGCCGAGGTGCTGATTTTCGTCCCCTCGGTGGCCAACTTCCGCGTCAACTGGCTGTCCGATCGCCTCACGGCCTCCAGGCTGGCGGCCCTCGCTGCCAAGGACCGGCGCGAGGGGACGGTTCCCGATCCGTTGCGCACCGAGCTGCTGAAGACCGCCCAGGTGCGCGCTGTCTCGTGGCTCCGCGACGGCCGGCACGTGCTGGTGCTGCCACCCGACAGGAACGAGCCAATCAGCGACGAGTACAATCTTCCGTCCGCCAGCCGTCCCGGGGGGGTGTGGAGCGACGTGGCGTTCCGCGCGGGCCTCATCTGGGACGCCTTGGCGGTGTTCCTGGCCGACGACTCCCGCATCATCAAGGTGACGGGCGAGCCGGTGGCCGGCGAGCGGATCGTGATCCTCCTTCCCGAGGGGGCGCTCAAGGCGGCCATGGTCGGCTTTGGGCTCAACATCCTGGGCCTTTCCATCATCATCTCGGTGATCACGGCGGCGCTGGTCTATTTCGCCCTCAACAGCATGTTCGTCCAGCCGATGATGCGCATCACGCGCAACATCATGAGCTTCAGCCAGAACCCCGAGGATGCCAGCCGCATCATGGTGCCCTCCGAGCGCCGCGACGAGATCGGCATAGCCGAGCGCGGTCTTGCCCATATGCAGGCCGAGCTGTCGCACACCCTGCAGCAGAAGAACCGGCTGGCGGCGCTGGGGCTGGCGGTCAGCAAGATCAGCCACGATTTGCGCAACATTCTGGCGAACGCGCAGTTGATCTCCGACCGCCTCGGCAGCCTGCCCGATCCCAGCGTGCAGCGCTTCGCGCCCAAGCTCATCGTCTCGCTCGACCGCGCCATCGCCTTGTGCGAGTCGACGCTGCGGTTCGGCCGCGCCGAGGAGGCGTCGCCGCGCCGCGAGCGCATGCCGCTGCGCCTCCTGGTGGCCGAGGTGGGCGAGGGCCTCGGCCTGCCGCGCGACGACGGCATCGCCTGGACCCTGGATATAGACGAGCGCCTCCTGATCGACGCCGATCGCGACCAGCTCTACCGGGTCTTGAGCAACCTCTGCCGCAACGCCCTGCAGGCCCTGGAGCAGCAGGAGGGGGGCCAGAGCGGCCATATCCGCGTGTCGGCCGCCCGCAACGGCAGCCGCGTCACCATAGATGTGCACGACAACGGCCCAGGCGTGCCCGAGAAGGCGCGCGTCCACCTGTTCCAGGCCTTCCAGGGCTCCGCCCGCAAGGGCGGCACCGGCTTGGGGCTGGCCGTAGCGCACGAGCTCATCGCCGCCCACGGCGGCACCATCCGCCTGATAGATGCCGCGCGCGGGACGCAGTTCAGGATCGAGGTTCCAGACCGGGCGGGGTAGTGGACCCAGAGGGCCCTGCGGGTCTGACACGGGGGCAGCAGCGAGAGCACCGCGGTTGGCCGGGCGCTGCAATCCTGCTAGGAGGCGCACCATGCGCCACATCCCCATCCTCGCCTCCATCGCCGAGCTTGCCGCCACCTCCGACGCATGGATCGTCGATATCTGGGGCGTGATGCACAACGGCGCTCGCGTCCACCAGGCCGCCGCCGAGGCCTGCCGCGCCTTCCGGGCTCTCGGCGGCACGGTGGTACTGCTCTCCAATGCGCCGCGCCCGTTCCAGGCGGTGGTGCCGCATATGACGTCGCTCGGAGTGCCCGCCGATGCCTACGACGCGGGCGTCACCTCCGGCGACGTAACGCGCGACATGCTCGAACGCTGGCAGGGCCGCCGGCTCCTCCACATCGGGCCGGAGCGCGACCAGCCCCTGCGCGACGGCCTCGATTTCGCCCTGGCGCCCGCTGCCGAAGCCGAAGTGGTGCTCTGCTCCGGCCTCTACGACGACGACACCGAGACGCCGGCCGACTACGCCGAGGCGCTCGACGCGCTGGCCGCGCGCGGCGTGCCCATGATCTGCGCCAATCCCGACATACTGGTGGAGCGCGGCGACAAGCTCATCTACTGCGCCGGCGCCCTGGCGCAGAATTACGCGGCCAAGGGCGGCGAGGTGCACTACGCCGGCAAGCCGCACCTGCCGGTCTACGAACGCACGCTCAACGAGATCGGCCGTCTGCGCGGCCAACGGATCGAGAAGGCGCGCGTGCTCGCCATCGGCGACGGCGTCGAAACGGACCTCGCCGGCGCCCACGCCGCCGGCCTGCGGCCGGTGTTCGTGGCGAGCCCCATCTTCGCCCCGGACGGCCTCAGTGCCGAGGTTCTCGGCGAGCTGTTCGGCGGGCGGCCGCTGGCGCCGGTGGCCGCGATGACGGGGTTGGCGTGGTAAGAAAAGCCGAGCTACCAGCCGCGACCACCCAGGGGACCCGGCTTTCCTCGTTGGGCGCTCGCGCGACGGCGCCCTCGAAACGTAGGGCGCAATAGGGCGGCAGCCGCATTGCGCCGAATTCCTGCACCCCAGTCTGCCGCACGGTGGATCGGTGCAATGCGCTCCGCTTATTGCACCCTACGATTCTGCCGACGGGCGCTGCCGCGTCAGGCGCCGGCCGCCTGCTGCTCCTTCATCGCCTCGGCCCGCTCCTTGTCCTCCTTGCCCTTGACGGTCTCGTCGCGGTCGACGAGCTCGATCACGGCGATGGGAGCGGAATCGCCATAGCGGTAGCCGGCCTTGACCACGCGGGTGTAGCCGCCGGTGCGGTCCTTGTAGCGGGGGCCTAGGATATCGAACAGCTTCTTGACCATGGCCTCGTCGCGCATGCGCGAGGCGGCCAGGCGGCGCGAGTTGAGGTCGCCGCGCTTGGCGAGCGTGATGTACTTGTCCATCACGCGCTTCAAGTCCTTGGCCTTGGCCAGGGTGGTGACGATCTGCTCGTGGCGGATCAATGAGGCCGCCATGTTGGAGAACATGGCCTGGCGGTGTCCGGGATCACGGCTGAAGCGCCGCCCCAGTCTGCGGTGTTGCATGCGTCTACCCTTTCGTTGTCAGCGGCGAGGTTCTGTGGCCCCGCGTTCTTGGTGAGATGGTGAGTGGTGAGATGGTGAGTTTGGGGGTGGTGCCGGTGACGCCGCCTCAATCACTCTCTCACGTACGCACAACCTCACGCTTGCAGTAAAGACACTTCGTTTGTCCGCGCCACGTCTTTGGATGCGAGGTCCCGAGATATGGCTCTTGCTTGTCTAGTCGCTCTCGAAAAACCTGTCTCCGTCATGGTCCCGCGAAAGGCGAAGCGATGCGCGGGCGTCAACCTCGACGGCCACTCACCATCTCACCACTCACCATCTCACCCGTTCAATACTGATCCTCATACCTCTTGGCCAGCTCCTCAATGTTCTCGGGCGGCCAGTTCGGCACCTCCATCTGCAGGTGCAGGCCCATGCCGGCCAGCACCTCCTTGATCTCGTTGAGCGACTTGCGCCCGAAGTTGGGCGTGCGCAGCATCTCCGCCTCGCTCTTCTGGATCAGGTCGCCGATGTAGACGATGTTGTCGTTCTTCAGGCAGTTGGCCGAGCGCACCGACAGCTCCAGCTCGTCCACCTTCTTGAGCAGCGCGGCGTTGAACGGCAGCGGCGAGGTCTCTACCGGCTCGATCGCCTTGGTCGGCTCCTCGAAGTTGACGAACACGGCCAGCTGGTCCTGCAGGATGCGGGCGGCCAGCGCCACCGAGTCCTCGGCCGTCACCGAGCCGTCGGTCTCTACCGTCATGGTCAGCTTGTCGTAGTCGAGGATCTGGCCCTCGCGGGTGTTCTCGACCTTGTAGGAGACCTTCTTTACCGGGCTGTAGAGGCTGTCCACCGGGATCAGGCCGATGGGCGCATCGTCGGGCCGGTTGCGCTCCGAGGGCACGTAGCCCTTGCCCATGGCGGCCGTGAACTCCATGCGGATGGCGGCGCCCTGGTCGAGCGTGCAGATGACGTGGTCGGGGTTGAGGATCTCGACCTCCGAGCTGGCCTCGATCTCCGAGGCCTTCACCTGCCCCGGCCCCTCCTTCTTAAGCACCATGCGCTTGACGCCGTCGGAGTGCAGGCGCAGCGCGATCTCCTTGATGTTGAGGATGATGTTGGTGACATCCTCACGCACGCCGGGGATGGATGAGAACTCGTGCAGCACCCCGTCGATCTGCACGGAGGTGATGGCGGCGCCCTGCAACGAGGAGAGCAGCACGCGCCGCAGCGCGTTGCCGAGCGTCATGCCGAAGCCGCGCTCCAGCGGCTCGGCGACGATGGTTGCAATCCTGTCCTTCTGCCGGCCGGGCTCGACGGCGAGCTTGTTCGGGCGGATCAGGTCTTGCCAGTTCTTGTGCAGGACGTTTGCCACGTTGGACCTCATGACTTTCTGGGGCAGGAGCGCCGCCTGGACGGGGAATCCCGAGCGCTCGAAACCGAATACGCCCCGTGCGTATTGCTGGCGGGCGCTCTAGACGCGGCGGCGCTTGCGCGGGCGACAGCCGTTGTGCGGAATGGCTGTCACATCTCTGATCTGGGTGATCTGGAAGCCCACCGACTGCAGCGCGCGCAGCGCCGACTCGCGCCCCGATCCGGGGCCCATCACCTCGACCTCCAGCACCTTCATGCCGTGCTCCATGGCCTTCTTGCCCGCATCCTCGGCGGCCATCTGGGCCGCATACGGGGTGGACTTGCGCGAGCCCTTGAAGCCCATCGACCCGGACGACGACCAAGCGATGGTGTTGCCCTGGGCATCGGTGATGGTGATCATGGTATTGTTGAAGCTCGCGCTCACGTGCGCGATGCCGGAGCTGATGTTCTTGCGCTCGCGGCGGCGCGTCTTGGTGCGGGCGCCCTGCTGCTCTTTGGCCATTTCAGGTCAAACTCCAGAGAATTGGGTGATGCGGCTCGTTGGTGGCTCGATGCGGACAGCGAGCGGCGCGCCGGCGCGGCACGCCCGCCCGTCCATCGCATCAGGCCTTCTTCTTGCCGGCGATCGGCTTGGCCTTGCCCTTGCGGGTGCGGGCGTTGGTGTGGGTGCGCTGGCCGCGCACCGGCAGGCCGCGGCGGTGGCGCAGGCCGCGGTAGCAGCCCAAGTCCATCAGCCGTTTGATGTTCATGGCCACGTTGCGCCGCAGGTCGCCTTCCACCACGTGGTCGCGGTCGACTGCCTCGCGGATCTGGAGCACCTCGGTGTCGCTCAGCTGGCTCACCCGGCGCGCGTCCGGGATGCCGACCTTGGCGCAGATGTCCTTCGCGATCCTGGGACCGATGCCATGGATATATTGTAGCGCGATCACCACGCGCTTCTGAGTTGGTATGTTTACGCCTGCGATGCGAGCCACGCTCTATCTCCTAGCCCCTGGCGCTTGCTGCCCTTGATTGCCCGCGAGCGCCCGCCGCCGCTGCCCGCATGCATGTCTACGATATGCCTTCCAAATGCACACGCCGGTTGGCCCCGGCCGCCCTTGCGCCGGACCCCAACCGCCTTGCCGTCCTGAAAAGTCGCCCCCTTCTAACCGAGCAAGCATTGCGCGTCAACCAGGTAGGACTTGACAACGGCCCGCATCTCTGTCGTCAGCCCTTTACGTCGATAACGTCGGCGATGGCTGCGGAGACCTGCTCGATCGGCGCCATGCCGTCGACCGTGCGCAGGTTGCCCTTGGCATAGTAGTAGCCGATCAGCGGCGAGGTATCGCGGTAGTACACGAGCAGGCGCTCGCGCATGGTGTCGGCGCTGTCGTCCTCGCGCCTGATGAAGTCGGTGCTCTGGCAGACGTCACACACCCCGGCCACCTTGGTGGGCTTGAGCTTGTCGTGGTAGCCGGCGCCGCACTTGGCGCAGGTGAAGCGGCCGGCGATCCGCTCCATCAGCGCCTTGTCGTCCACCTTGAGCTCGATCACCGCGTCAACCTTGGTGCCCTTCCTCTTCAGCACCGCGTCGAGGGCCGCCGCCTGCGGCAGCGTGCGCGGAAAGCCGTCGAGGATCACGCCACTCTTACAGTCGGGCTGCTCGATGCGCTCGGCGAGGATGCCGATTACGATGTCATCCGGCACCAGGCCGCCGTTCTCCATGATCGGCCTGGCCTTGACCCCGATCTCGGTGCCCGCCGCCACTGCCGCGCGCAGCATGTCGCCCGTGGAGAGCTGCACCAGCCCTCTTTGGGTTGCGAGCACCTTGGCCTGGGTTCCCTTGCCCGACCCCGGCGGCCCCAGAAGGATCAGTATCATCGGGCCCTCGTCGCACCCCGAAGCTTCGCCTTCTTGATCAGGCCCTCATATTGGTGCGCGAGCAAGTGGCTCTGGATCTGGGCCACAGTATCCATGGTCACGCTGACCGCAATGAGCAGCGAGGTGCCGCCGAAATAGAAGCTGACGCGGGCGTACGACTGGAACAGCTCCGGCAGCACGCACACGGCCGCCAGGTAGATGGCGCCGACCACCGTGATGCGGGTCAGCACATAGTCGATGTACTCCGCGGTCTTGGTCCCGGGCCTGATGCCCGGCAGGAAGCCGCCGTACTTGCGCAGATTGTCGGCGGTCTCCTGCGGGTTGAGCACGATCGAGGTGTAGAAGAACGCGAAGAACACGATCAGAAAGACATAGGTCGCGAACCACAGCGGCTGGCCGTGGCCGAGAGCCGCGATGGTGTTGCCGAGCCACTCCCAGCCGGACCCGGAGCCATGCAGGAAGCCCCCCGCGGCGCCCGGCAGCATCAACAGGGAGGAGGCGAAGATCGGCGGGATCACGCCCGAGGCGTTGAGCTTGAGCGGCAGGTGCGAGGCATCGCCCTGGAACATGCGATTGCCCATCTGCCGCTTGGGATACTGGACGAGGAGGCGACGCTGGGCGCGCTCGATAAAGACGATGGCCGCAACTACCGCCAGCATGATCACCGTCAGCACCAGCACCATGCCCCAGGACAGCACGCTCTGGCGCGCCAGCTCGAGGGTCTGCACGACCGCCGACGGCAGTCCGGCCACGATGCCGGCCATGATGATGAGCGAGGTGCCGTTGCCGACGCCGCGGGCGGTGATCTGCTCGCCCAGCCACATCAGGAACATGGTGCCGCCCACCAGCGACACCACAGTGGTGACGATGAAGAACGGGCCGGGGTCCGACACGATCGGACCGGCCGAGCCGGTCGTTGACGACTGCAGTCCGTAGGCGATGCCGAGCGCCTGGAATGACGCCAGGGCAACAGTAAGATAGCGGGTGTACTGGTTGAGCTGCTTGCGGCCCTGCTCGCCTTCCTTCTTCAGGGTCTCCAGGGAGGGCACCACGCTCTGCATAAGCTGCATGATGATGGAGGCCGAAATGTAAGGCATGATGTTCAGGGCGAAAATGGCCATGCGCTCGATGGCGCCGCCCGAGAACATATTGACCATGCCGAGAAGGCCGCCGGAGGTGTTGAAGTTGGCGGCAAAGGCGACCGGGTTGATGCCCGGAATCGGGATGAAGGTGCCGAGCCGGTAGACCAGCAGCGCCGCCAGCGTGAACCAGATGCGCTTCTTCAACTCTTCGGCCTTGGCGAAGGCGCCGAAGTTGAGATTGGCGGCTAATTGCTCGGCGGCCGAAGCCATTGGCTTACCTCCTGGGCCCTGCATGGAGCCCTTGGCCCCCTTGGGCCCCCTTGGTCTATGGCACCTTTTTCATGCCTCGTTGGCCTCGGCGGCTCGACAATACCGCCTGCCCCCCAAACATGGGGCTACGGCCCGAGGCACGCAAGCACCGTCTCCTGCAAGCGACGATGCTTTTTCGACGCGCTGCCGGCGTGTTATTCCTCGCTATTCCTCGCGGGCGCCGGCCTTCGGTTTCGCGGCGGCCGCCTTCTTTTTGGCTGTCTTGGCGCGCTTGGCCTCATCGGCCGGCAGCACCTTCTTTTCGATCAGCGTCACCGAGCCGCCGGCCTTCTCCACCTCGGCCCTGGCGCCGGGTGTCGCATAGTTCACGGTCAGCTTCAGCGCCGTCTTTACCTCGCCGCCGCCCAGGAGCCGAACCCCGTCGAGCGGCCGGCGCACCACGCCGGCGACCACCAGGGCCGCCACATCCACGGCCGCGTTGGCATCCAGCCGACCGGCCTCCACCGCCTCCTGCAGGCGGGCGGGGCTCACCTCGTTCCACTGCTTGCGGTTGCGCTTGTTGAAGCCGCGCTTGGGCAGGCGTCGGTGCAGCGGCATCTGGCCGCCCTCGAAGCCGCCGATGGCGACGCCGGAGCGCGCCGTCTGGCCTTTGCCGCCGCGTCCGCCGGTCTTGCCGACGCCGGAGCCGATGCCGCGGCCGATGCGCACGCGGAGCTTGCGCGATCCGGGATTGTCTTTCAGCTCATTCAGCCGCATGACGCCTTGCGCTCCTGGCTTAATGCCTTGTTCGTTATGCTCTTTCCACGATCAGGCCCGACATTCAGGCCTTCTCGTCGACCACCCGCACCAGATGCGCGACCTTGCTGATCATGCCGCGCACCTCGGGCGTATCGGGCAGTGTGCGCCGCCGGCGCAGCTTGTTGAGGCCGAGCCCCACCAGGGTCTGCGTCTGAATCTCTGGCCGCCGGTTGGCGCTTGCGATCTGCTCGACGGTTACGGTCTTACCGGCCGGCTTTGCTTTCTTCTCTGCCATGACGCTCACCCTTATCCGATCAGGGTCTCGGCCGCATCGGCCTCGGCCGCGCCGTCACGCCGCCGCGCCACGATCTCGGACGGCTTCTTGCCGCGTCGCGCCGCGACCGCACGCGGGTTCTCCTGCAACTTCAGCGCATCGAAGGTGGCGCGCACCATGTTGTAGGGGTTGGTGGAGCCCAGCGACTTGGCGACCACGTCCTGGATGCCCAGCATCTCGCACACCGCGCGCGTGGGACCGCCGGCAATGACGCCGGTGCCCGGAGGCGCCGAGCGCAGGAGCACCCTGCCCGCCCCGTGGTGGCCTTCCGAATCGTGGTGCAGCGTGCGGCCCTCGCGCAGCGGCACGCGCACCAGGGTGCGGCGCGCCTCCTCGGTGGCCTTGCGGATCGCCTCCGGCACCTCGCGCGCCTTGCCGTGGCCGAAGCCGACCCGGCCCTTCTGGTCGCCTACCACGACCAGCGCCGCGAAGCCGAAGCGCTTGCCGCCCTTGACCACCTTGGCCACGCGGTTGATGTGCACCAGCTTGTCCTTGAACTCGCTGTCGCGCTCCTCGCGGTCGCCGCGAGGCCTGTCTCTGTGAGGACGAGCCACGTCTCTTGTTCCTCTCTTAGAACTTCAGCCCGCCTTCGCGCGCGCCGTCGGCCAGCGCCTTGACGCGGCCGTGATACTTGTAGCTGCCCCGATCGAACACGACCTCGCTGAAGCCGGCTCCGACCGCCCGTTGCGCCAGCAGCTTGCCCACCTCTGCCGCCGCGGCCTTGTCAGCTCCCGTCTTCAACTTGCCCCGCAGATCCTTCTCCAGGGTCGAGGCCGCCGCAACGGTGCGCCCCTGGGTGTCATCGACCAGCTGGGCGTAGATGTGCTGCGAGGAACGGTGGACCGACAGCCTGGGCCGCCCGCCGGAATTCGCCCTGAGGTCCTTGCGCACGCGCCGCGTGCGACGCTCGATCTGGTTCAGCTTGCGCAGCATGGCGCACCCCTCACTTCTTCTTGCCTTCCTTGCGGAAGATGTACTCGCCCTGGTAGCGCACGCCCTTGCCCTGATAGGGCTCGGGCGGACGCGAGGCCCGGAGCTCGGCCGCGAAGTGGCCCACCTTCTGCTTGTCGATGCCCGACACGGTGACCTGCTCCTGCTTGGCGCCGGCTACCTTGACATCGAGGCCGGCCGGCACCTTGAACACCACGTCGTGGCTGTAGCCGACCTGGAGCTGTATGACATCCTTGCCCTTCATGGCGGCGCGGAAGCCGACGCCCTGGATCTCCAGGGTCTGGGCGTAGCCCTTGGTGACGCCCTCGACCAGGTTGACGATCTGCGTGCGCGACATGCCCCACATGGCGCGCGCCGTCTTGGACTCGTCCACCGGGCTCACCTCGATGCCAGCCGCGGTCTCGGCGACCTTGATCTGGTCCGGGCAGGTGAACGCCAGCTCGCCCTTCGGGCCCTTGATGGTGACCTTCTGGCCGGCAACTGTCGCGGTCACCCCCGCGGGAACCGCTACCGGCTTCTTGCCTATCCGCGACATGATCGGTCCGCCTGCTTTCTTCTCGTTCTACCCTGCCTTGTCCCGACCGCGATCAGAACACGCTGCAGAGCACCTCGCCGCCCACGTTCTCCTCGCGGGCGCGCGCATCCGACATCACGCCCTTGGGCGTCGACAGGATCGCCACGCCGAGGCCGTTGGCCACCGTCCGCAAGTCCCGCACCGCCGAATATACTCGCCGGCCGGGCTTGGAGACGCGCTTGATCTCGCGGATCGCCGGCTGGCCGTTGGAGTACTTGAGCTCGATCTCAAGCTCGGAGAGGCCGTTCTTGTGGTCGATGCGGGCGTAGCCGCGGATATAACCCTCCGAAGTCAGCACGTCGAGCACGCGGGCGCGCAAATTCGACGCGGGCGTGGTGACTTTCGGACGCCGGCGCATCTGCGCGTTGCGGATGCGCGTCAGCAAATCGCCGAGCGGATCGTTCATCGGCTCGTTCTCCTTACCAGCTCGACTTGGTCATGCCGGGGATCAAGCCCTGGCTCGCCAGCTCGCGCAGCATGTTGCGGCACACCTTGAGCTTGCGGTAGTAGCCGCGCGCCCGCCCCGTCAGCTCGCAGCGGTTGCGGATGCGCGAGGGGGCGGAGTTGCGCGGCAGCTGCGCGAGCTTAAGTCGGGCCGAGAATCGCTCCTCGACCGGGTTCGACCGGTCGTTGGCCAGGTCCTTGAGCCGCTTGCGCTTGGCGGCGTATTGGGCCACCAGCTGACGGCGATGGTTGTTCTTGTTGACCGAGCTCTTCTTAGCCATGCAGTCCTCCAGGCGCAGCGCGCTCGCGCTCAGGTGCGGAATGGGAAGTTGAACCCGCGCAGGAGCGCACGGGCCTCGTCGTCGGAGGCAGCGGTGGTGCAGACGATCACGTCCATGCCCCGCACGTCCTCGACGTCGTCGTAATTGATCTCGGGAAACACGATCTGCTCCTTGATGCCCATCGCGTAGTTGCCGCGCCCGTCGAAGCTCTTGGGCGAGAGGCCCCGGAAATCCTTCACCCGCGGCAGCGCGATCGTGACGAGCCGGTCGACGAACTCGTACATGCGGTCGCCGCGCAGCGTCACCCTGCAGCCAATCGGCATGCCCTCGCGCACCTTGTAGGTGGCGATCGACTTGCGGGCCTTGGTGACCACCGCGCGCTGTCCCGCGATGAGGCTCAGCTCCTTTGCGGCCGAATCCACCTTCTTGCGGTCGTTGACGGCCTCGCCGACGCCCATGTTGACGACGATCTTCTCCAGCCGCGGGATCTGCATCACGTTCCCGTAGCCGAACTCCTTCTTGAGCGCGTCGCGCACCACCGCCTCGTAGTGCACCTTCATGCGCGGCTTGTAGTCGGCCGGACGCGGCGCTGCCGGCGCCGCCGCCTTGTCGCCCTTGGCGCGACGATCGCCCTTGCCCCGCGCGCTCTTGCCCGCGGCAGCGCCCTTACCG
>JBAPMW010000018.1:0-7793 GCA_049278815.1 Hyphomicrobiaceae bacterium | reverse complement strand
GAAAACCAGTCGGAGAGCCGGATGCGGGAAATCCGCACGTCCGGTTCGATGAGCGGGGAGAGGAAACGGAGCGTTGGTCTCAGTCGGACCCCAAGCCACCGCGCCTCTCCTCGACTCTACCCCTACGGTCCCCTCAGTCCGCGTCCTTGAACACCTCCTCGCGGCTCCGGCGGATGGAGGGGAGGATGGCGATGATCAGAATGATGGCCGACAGGATCAGCAGCCCCGTGCTGATCGGTCGGGGGCACATCGACCACCCGTCCCAGATCGGGCAATCGACGAAGGTGGTGAAATGCCCGCGCGAGATCACCAGCGCCTGGCGCAGCTTCTCCTCCATCAGTGTTCCCAGCACGAAGCCGAGCAGCAGCGGCGCCGGCTCGAACCCGAACTTGATCAGCGCATAGCCGAACAGACCGAAGCCGGCGGTCATCACCACCTCGGTCGGCGAGTTGTTGACCGAGTAGATGCCGATGCAGCACAACAGCACGATGGTCGGAAACATCAGCCGGTAGGGCACCTTGAGGAAGCGCACCCACAGGCCGATGAGCGGCAGGTTGATGATCAGCAGCATCAGGTTGCCGACCCACATCGAGGCGATCATGCCCCAGAACAGGTCCGGCTGCTTGGTCATGATCTGCGGGCCCGGCACGATGCCGTGAATGGTCATGGCGCCGACCATCAGGGCCATCACGACGTTGGGGGGGATGCCAAGGGTCAGGAGCGGAATGAAGGCGGTCTGCGCGCCTGCGTTGTTGGCGGATTCCGGGCCTGCCACGCCCTCGATGGCGCCGCGGCCGAAACGCGACGGGTCCTCGGCGAGCTTCTTCTCGAGCGTGTAGGAGGCGAACGGCCCCAGAATTGCGCCGTTACCGGGCAGCAGGCCCAGCCCAGCGCCGAGCAGCGTGCCGCGGGCGATCGGGGCGGCGGACTGCCTGAGGTCCTTGGCGTTGGGCAACAGGTTGCCGATGGCCGCGTGAACGACGTCGCGCGTCTGCACGCTCTCGAGATTGCGCAGAATCTCGGAGAAGCCGAACATCCCCATGGCGAGAACCGCCACGTTGAGGCCGTCGGAGATGTCGGTCCAGCCGAAGGTGAGGCGCTCCTCCCCGGTTTCCAGGTCGGTGCCCACCGTGGACATGAGGACGCCGACCAGGATGATCCCGATCGCCTTCGGCACCGAGCCGCGCGCCAGCACGACAGCGAACATGAGCCCGAGCACCATGAGCGAGAAGTAGTCGGCCGGGCCGAACTTCAGCGCCACCGCCGTCAGCGGTAGCGCCAGCGCGGCGATGACCAGGGTCGAGAATGTCCCGGCAACGAAGGAGCCAATAGCTGCGATGCCGAGGGCCACGCCGGCGCGACCCTGCTTGGCCATCTGATGGCCGTCCAGAGTGGTCACCACGGAGGTGATCTCGCCCGGGATGTTGACCAGGATCGCCGTGGTCGAGCCGCCGTATTGGGCACCGTAGTAGATGCCCGCCAGCATGATGAGGGCACCGACCGGGTCGATGCCGAATGTGATCGGCAGCAGCATGGAGATGGTCGCAACGGGGCCCACTCCCGGCAGCACGCCGACCAGGGTGCCGATGAGGCAGCCGAGGAAGCACAGGCCGACGTTCTTGAGGGAGAGCGCGACACTCATCCCGTGCGCCAGGTTGCCGGCCAGGTCGGTCACGAAGCTGGAGAGAAGATCGATCATGGCGACGGTGCCTTCAGCGAACGAGCAGGCTTTTGACGATGTCGAAGGCGTAGTGAATCGCCGACTTTGTGCCCGCATAGGCATCGTTGATCGGTCCGGGAACCAGCCCCGCCGGATCGTACGGTATGGGCAGGTTGAGCAATTCCTTGAACAGCAGGCCGCACAGGAGGGTCAGCACCACCGCGAACACGGCGACCTCCTTGGGTCTGGTGTCCTTGGCCGCAAGCGAGGAGATGACCACCGTCAGCGGACCAGCGACGATCAAGCCGAGCGCCGGAATCTCGATGGAGCCCAGGTGGGGAATGCCGGCAAAGCCGCCGAAGCTCAGCGTCGAGCCGCGGGTCAGCATGGCGAAGACGCAAACTGCCCCCAGGACGAAGACCGGCCCGCGCAGATGCCACCTCTCGAGCCGGTCGCCTTCGACAAGGAGCGCCTGCACGACGAGCAGGGCGCCGAACGCAGCAACCATGACAGCGACGGCCTTGGGCACGAGTCCGGAGCCGATGCTGGACAGAGTGCCCGTGGAAAGGTCGAAGCCGCCCGCAAATCCCAGCCCCGCAAGACCGAGTAGGAACAATCCGCCCGCAAAGTCGAACGGCGATTTCACCAGGCCACGCGGGCGGACCTCGGGCGGTTGCGACATTGTTCCTCCCCCTCGCTGGCTTGCTTGTTCTCGGCCGGACAGCCAGAGGTCGACCCTAGCTGCCCGGCGCTGCAGCGTCCACCGTCCCGCGGTCGCGCGCGGTCGTCCCTGCGACAATCAAACCCGGGCCGCCGGGGCCGACATCGCCTCGCACAGAATCTGCGCAACATGCTGTGCGCGTCGGCCGGTGCCGTGCTGGATCTGGTGCCGGCAGGAGAACCCGTCGGCGGCGATGACAGCCTCGGCCGGCGCCCGGCGCACCGCGGGCAGCAGGGCCAGCTCGCCCATCCTGAGCGAGATGTCACAGGTCTCGGCTGCATAGCCGAACGCGCCAGCCATGCCGCAGCAGCTGGAGTCTACGGTCTCGACGCTGAGCCCCTTGCACAGGGCCAAGGCACCCCGCACCGCGTCCATGGCGCCGAACGCCTTCTGATGGCAGTGGCCGTGGAGCAGCACCTTGCCTTCCCGCTCGGCGATGCTGGCGGGGATGCGGCCGGCGGCAGCCTCGCCGGCGACGAACTCCTCGAACAGGACGGCGCGGGACGCGAGGAGGTCCGCCTCGGCACCCGGCAGCATGGCGCCATGCTCGTCGCGCAGCGTCAGCAGGCAGGAGGGCTCCAGCCCGACGACGGGTACGCCACGGGCCGCGAGCCGCACGGCGGCGGCCAGCAGCCGGCGCGCCTCGGTGCGGGCCTCCTCCACCAGGCCGGCGGAGAGGAAGGTCCGGCCGCAGCACAACGGCCGGCCGCCGTCGACGGCGGCGAGCTCTGTGACGCGGTAGCCGAGCCGGGAGAGCACCTCGACGGCCGCATGGAGGCTATCGGGCTCGAAGTAGCGGTTGAAGGTGTCGGCGAGGAGCGCGACGTCGCGAATCCCCTCTCCCCGCAAGCGGGGAGAGGGGGTCCGTTGCAGCAAGTGGAAGGGGCGTGCGCTCCACCTCGGCAGTGGCCTTTTCGCCGAGAAGCCCGTCAGCCGCTCGGACAGCCATGCCACCCCCGGCACCGCGTCGCGCGCGTTCATCAGCGGGGCCAGCCGCGCGGCATAGGGCGCGTAGCGGGGCAGCCAGGCGATCAGCCGGTCGCGCAGCGACAGGCCGTGGCGGGCGTTGGCCGCGGCCAGCACCTCGATCTTCATCCTGGCCATGTCGACGCCGGTGGGGCACTCGCGGCGGCAGCCCTTGCAGGAGACGCACAGCTTCATGGTCTCCAGCATGTCGTTGGAGGCCAGCGCGTCCGGGCCAAGCTGCCCGGAGATGGCAAGCCGCAGCGTGTTGGCCCGCCCGCGCGTCACATCGCGCTCGTTGCCGGTGACGCGGAACGAGGGGCACATCACGCCGGCGGCCGACTTGCGGCACTCGCCGTTGTTGTTGCACATCTCCACCGCGCCCTGGAACCCGCCGCCGGCGCCGATGTAGCCCGACCAGTCCAGCGCCGTCCGCATCTCGGGCACGCGGTAGTCGGGCTTGAAGCGGAACAGCGTGCGGTCGTCCATGCGCGAGGCGCCCACGATCTTGCCGGGGTTCAGTACGCCCGCGGGGTCGAAGCGGTCCTTCACCTCCTCGAACAGGCGCACCGTCTTCGCCCCGTACATCCTCTCGTGGAACTCGGAGCGGACGAGGCCGTCGCCGTGCTCGCCCGAGTGCGAGCCCTTGTACGCCTTCACCATGGCGAAAGCCTCCTCGGCGATCGCGCGCATGGTGCGGGCGTCCTGCTCCAGCTTGAGGTTGAGCACCGGGCGCACGTGCAGGCAGCCCACCGAGGCGTGGGCGTAGAAGGTGCCGCGCGTGCCGTGCCTGGCGAAGACCGCGGTGAGGCGCTCGGTGTAGTCGGCGAGGTGCTCCAGGGGCACCGCGCAGTCCTCGATGAAGGATACGGGCTTCCCCTCGGACTTCATCGACATCATGATGTTGAGGCCGGAGGCGCGCACCTCCCACACCGCCTTCTGACCGCCCGCGTCCGCCACTTTCACCACGCTGTTGGGGTGGCCGAGATCGCCCATCAGCTCGTCGAGCCGCGCGAGCCGGCGCAGGTTCTCGGCTTGGTCGTCCTCGGCGAACTCCACGAGCAGCAGGGCGTCGGGTGCCCCTCGCACGTAGGCGTCCATCACCGGCCGGAACATGGCGATGTCGCGGGCCAGCTCGATCAGGGTGCGGTCCACCACCTCCACCGCCACCGGTCCCAGCCTGACGATGTGCTGGGTGGCCTCCATGGCCGTGCGGAAGGTGGCGAAGTGGCAGAGGCCGAGCGCCTTGTTCCGAGGGAGCGGCGACAGCTTTAGTTGGATGCGGCGCGAGACCGCCAGCGTGCCCTCCGAGCCGCACAGGAGCGTGGCGAGATTGACGGGCCCGGAGCCGGGGATGAGCGCGTCGATCAGGTATCCGCCGACACGGCGCGACACCTCGGGGAAGGCATGCGCGATGTGATCCGCCTCGCGCCGGCCGATGGCGAGGAGGTCGCGGAGCAGGGCGATGTTGGCTTCGCCCTCGCCGAGGGCGCCAACGGGATCCCCCTCCCCCTTATGGGGAGGGGTTAGGGGTGGGGGGACTCCCAACCCTCGATGGTCTGCGATCCCCCCCACCCTGTCCCTCCCCCGCAAGGGGGGAGGGGACGCTGGGGCGAGGTTGTGCCCTACTTCTCCGAAGCTTGCCTCCCTGCCGTCCGCCAGGATCGCATCGATCGCCAGCACGTTGTCGCGCATGATGCCGTAGCGGATCGAGCGCGTGCCGCACGAGTTGTTCCCCGCCATGCCGCCGATGGTGGCGCGGCTGGCGGTGGAGACATCGACGGGGAACCACAGCCCCGTCGCCCTGAGCTGCCGGTTCAGGTCGTCCAGCACGATCCCCGGCTCGACGGTGCACGTCTTGGCCTCGGCATCCAGCGCCACGATGCGCTTCAGGTGCTTGCTGAAGTCGAGGACCAGCGCCCGCCCCACCGTCTGCCCCGACTGCGATGTGCCTCCACCGCGCGGCAGCAGCGGCACCCCCTCCTCGCGGGCAATCTCCAGCGCCGCGCGCACGTCGTCGTCCGACTTCGGCACGACCACGCCCACCGGCTCGATCTGGTAGTGCGAGGCGTCCGTGGCGTACCGGCCCCGGCTGAAGCGGTCGAACAGCACCTCGCCCTGCAGCGCCTTGCGCAGGCGCTCGGCGAGGCGGTGGGAGACGGGGTGTGGCTTTGCAGGTCTCATCGCGCGCTAATGCCTATCCGGAGACAAAGACGCAAGCGGCCGTCTCACCGCCAGCAGTAGAGCTTTCATTCCACTCGGCGCTCGCCCCCGCTAAACTAGCAGCTCCGATGACATCGGGCAGGAGGATCGCGTGCAAGCAGATGCTCAGCTTGAGGCCGCCTTCGCGAAGCTTGGAAGGGAGTATCGCGCCAGGAAGGCGGCGGCCGAGAAGGCGGTCAGCGACTGGCAATGGGCGACGTTTTGCCGGCTCGACATCAGGCCCCTCCATTTCGAGCGGAACGGGATCAAGCCGGGACGCCCTCTGAGGCAGGAGCCTTCCGGCCGCCGCAACTACGTGGCTTACGGCCTCGACCGCGAAGGGCGGGTTGTGGTGGAGCGCCAGCACAATGAGCAGGGCTTCTATGAGACCTTCTGCGTCTGGGGCTCCCGCTCGCTCGAGTCTGCCCATTTCGACTACTATGTTGAGCCCTCCCGCCGAGGCCATGGCAGCGCCAGCAAGATGCCCATCAATCTCCTGCGCGCCAGCATGACGGATGGGCGCATTGTTGCCGCCGACCTGGCGGGCGCCGGCGGCTACACCCGCGAGGAATACCGGTGGGAGGGCGGTCTCGTGCGCGAGGTCCGCGTGCTGGGCGCGCTCCGCCAAGGCGGGGTTCTCCCACCACTGCGACCATCGCACACGGCCAGGGCGCACTACGACGATGGCGGTGTCCTGCAGTGCGTCGACCGGGTTTGGCCGGCTGTGGTCGTCGGACGCCCCGAGGATCTCGTGGAGATCATGTTTGAGCGGCGCGGCAAGACGATCTACTGGAATAGACCCTGAACGCCTGCGCCACGACCCTAAGCGAAGTCAACGGAGCCTGCCCCATGTCCAACGCCCCACGCCGATGTACGCTGTCCGAGGGGGTATCGGGTAGAGTCGAGGAGAGGCGCGGTGGCTTGGGGTCCGACTGAGACCAACGCTCCGTTTCCTCTCCCCGCTCATCGAACCGGACGTGCGGATTTCCCGCATCCGGCTCTCCGACTGGTTTTCGTCCACCCCTCCAGCCCTTCCTTCTCGATCTGCTTGAAGGTCACCCCGTCCACCCCAGGCGCACCCCGGTTCTCCCGGGCGAGCGCGTAGGCGTGGGCCAGGATATCCTCGCGCCAGACCTTGTCGTAGAGCTGGTAGAAGCGGAGCTCCGGCGTCGTGCTGAAAGCACGCCTCCGGCATGACCGCTGAAAGCACGCCTCCGGCATGACCTTCGCCTTGAGATAGAGCTTCTTCTGCAGGGTCCGGATCTTATCGGGCGTTATCAGGCTCATCGCCAATCCCCCTTATCCTCGCGCTGCTTCCGAAGCGCACCAGAAGCGAGGGCCCTTCCCTCCACCGGCATTACCCGGCTTCGGCGGTACTATGACCCTCTCCGACTCCCGCCCGGCCCGCCGGCTGCCCGGCGTTGGAGGTCGAGCCTCCAACCAGACGGGTCTCCCTCGATTACCCGGAAACACCCTTCCAACGTGCCGTGCCCACTACCCCGGCGGATCGAGACGGGTGCGTCTGTCGGTTGCTTCCCCATCCCGTTGGAGCCTTCCCCGTATTGCAGGCGGGTCGGCATCCGCGTCGCGACTTTCGAGGCCTGCTCGGGCTTCACTCGCGTTACGGCCCGCTGGATCGCTCGACCGCCCAACGGCGACCTTTGTCGCAGGGCTCCGGCCCGCCGGTTACCCGGACAAGCCGCCTGCCAGCTACCAGCTCAACCGACAATTGGCTGTGTGGAACCTCCCTCCACTGGTCTTCCGCGCCTTCGAGGCGCACTGCAATAAGCGAAAGCGCTTTGCACCCTACGGTCCGTCGGGCGGCGCGCGCGGATCGCCGGGCGCACGGAGACAGTCAATCTGGGTTCATCGTATATCCAGGCAGACGGTGACACCCACCCCGCGATGTGCTCTCCTCCGCCCGCCTCGGAGATGAGATCGCGGTGGCCGGCACCGTGCCTCTATCGGGAGCCGGGGTGCCGTGGTCCAATGCGTCGGCTGGTTGGTGGGTAGACCGCCCAAGCGCCGGCCCGGAGCCTGGAATGCGGCAAAGTCGAGCCTCCGAGCCCCCCGCCCGTAGCCGGTGGAACGGCCTATCCAAGCGCCGGGCGGCCGTCGGAGACGACCGAGCAGGGCGTTCTTCGCGCCCCACGCGTTACGGTCAGAGGCCAACGGGCGCGAGCCTGGACGCCCTGCTCCTCCTCCATCCCCTCGAGCGGGCGAGCCGCTGCGAGGCCGCGAGCGTTG
>JBAPMW010000017.1:0-2142 GCA_049278815.1 Hyphomicrobiaceae bacterium | reverse complement strand
CCATCGCGCCATGAGCCAGCCCCGCCTCCGCAGCCCGTTCGTAGAGCAGGCGCGCTTGCGCCACTCCACCCTCGGCCAGTTGCTCGTCGCCCTTCTTGACAAGGCGCAGGGCGCGCGCATGGGCTTCGGGGCCGAGCGCCGGCCTCGCCAGCTTCGGCCCGTTCGGTAAGGCCTTGGGCGGCAAGGCCTCGGGCGGGGGCGGCGCTGGGGCCTGCAGCGCTGCCGCCTTTTGACCCGGCGGCCCGCCCGTCGTGGGCCGCGATGCAGCGGCGACCACCAGCGTCGCCTTCGCCTCCGCAAGCACCGAGCCTTCCGGCGAGAGCAGTGCAATGACGATGTCAGACCTGGCTCTCGCGCCGGCCGGCACGAGGACCTTGAGATCGGCCAGCGCCGCGATGGGAACGGCCCACGCGCCGGGTGCGACAGTGTGGCCCTCCGAGAGGGCGGCGGTGATCGGCAGACCGCGCAATCTTATGAAGCATCCGAGCGGAACGGCGTCCATCGGCGCGACTTGAATGGGAAGCGCCGCCGGCGCTGCGGACTTTACGTAGACGACGGCCGGGACCGTAATGTCGGGGCGCCGTTGCTGGGCGGATGCGGGGCCCGGATGGTGTGCGGCAATCATCGCCGCTGCCAGAAGCGCTGCCAGGCGCAGGTGCACGGCCAGCGTGCCCAAGCCGCAATGGCGCCAGGACCGGCGCTGGCCTGACCTTGCCCCCGTCACCGCCTCCCTCAACCTCCTCTGCGGCAATGCCTCCGGTCACGCACATGCGCTCGACTTCGACAAGCGCCGGCGGCTAATTCCGGCCTTGCCTCTTGGCCCACTCCATGAACTGCTTGACGAGCCGCTCCTGCTCGGCGGGATCGTTTGGCGCAGCCTTGACCGCCTGCGCGCGGGCCAGCTCGGGATCGACGCCGGGGCCCGCCTGCTTTGCATGCCGCTGCAGCCATTCCTCTGCGGCCGGAAACCGCGTCCACCCTTTCAGGTTCGAATTGAGGTTGGCTTCCTTCCACTTCGGGTGTCGCGCGGGTTGCTGAAACTTGGAGAACTTCGTGAACAGCGCATCGACGAAGGTGGCGACGCGCCGATAGCGGTCCGTACCGCGCGGCCAATTGTAGACCGCCAGGACCGAAGCCACGGCAACGGTGTCCACCGACGTGCCTTTCGGGACGAGCGCCGGATAATCCTCACTTCTAATCCGGGCGGGGAAATAGTCCTGCTCAAGCGCCTCGGTGTAGGGCACCGGCAGCAGGCGCATGCCGGGTTCAAGCTTGAATTTCGAGAACGAGCCGGTGGGCTTGCCTGCAATCAGGATCGTGGCCGCGATCTCGCCCGACTTCACCAGCTGGTAGCCGTCGGCCTGGCCGACGTTGACCTCGATGGCGTCGATGCCCAGCAGCCCGAGGATCAGGCGGGCCGAGAACTGCGTGCCGCTGCCCACGTCGCTGAAGTTCACCTTCTTGCCGCTCAAGTCCTGCATCGTCTCGATGCCCGGCCCGGCAAGAACGTGCATTTCCTCGCTGTAGAGCTTGGTAATGAAGGCCACGCGCTGGTCGATGTTCGCTCCAAACTCTCCCGTCTTCTTGAGGTAGCTCATGATGTTCGACTGGGTGATCCCGATGTCCACACCCCTGAGGTGCAGCACATCCATCATGTTCTGGTAGCCGCCCTTACCGATCACCGGCAGCACCCGCAGGTTGGTGCCATCGTCAAGCACCGCGGACATGTCATAGGCGAGGTAGAGGTAGGTGCCGTTGGGGTTGCCGGAGATCACCGTGACGGTGTTCTGATTGAGCTTGTCGCGCAGGGTTGCGTAGCGGGCGGCCGCGCTCTGTGGCGCCGGCTGTGCTGTGACCGATGGTCTGGGCCCCTGTTGGGCAGGGCTCGGTGTCGCGAATCCCAACAATGCCGTCACCGTGACGGCGCATAACGCGGCTACTCGCACTTTGCTGTCCCCTCCAGTCGCAGCAGCTGCTCTTTTTTCGGCTGTGACTAAGCCGTTGCGGGGCCTTCTGCGTGCCCGCTGACCCGTTGCGTGGGCAGCCCACAATACGAGAAAATCCTGCAATGTAAAATTTCGATTTTCATCCTGCGCAAGGTGTGTGTCCCGCGGGACCCGTCGGTGTACAGTGTGCCAGCGT
>JBAPMW010000016.1:0-1610 GCA_049278815.1 Hyphomicrobiaceae bacterium | reverse complement strand
GACCGAGACCAAGCCCGCGGAGAGAAAGAGCAACGCCGGTCGGCCGGGCTACGACACGATCCTCAAATTCAAGATGGTCGTGTTGCAGGCGCTCTACAATCTGTCCGACGAGCAGGTTGAGATCCAGGTGCGCGACCGGCTGTCGTTCATGCGCTTTCTCGGGCTCGATCTCAACGACGCGGTGCCGGACGCGACCACGATCTGGCTGTTCCGCGAGGCCCTCGTGGAGGCCAAGCTGATCGACGGGCTGTTCTCCCGTTTCGACCAGCACCTGCAGGCCAAAGGCTTCATCGCACGCGGCGGGCAGATCATCGACGCGACGATCGTGTCGGCGCCCAAGCAGCGCAACTCGCGCGTGGAGAACGAGACGATCAAGACCGGCGAGACGCCGAAGGAATGGGAGCAGCAGCCGGCCAAGAACGCGCAGAAGGACAAGGATGCGCGCTGGACCAAGAAGCACGGCAAGAGCTACTACGGCTACAAGAACCACGTCGGCATCGACAAGGCGCACAAGCTGATCCGCAAGTGGGACGCGACGGCTGCGAGCGTGCACGACAGCCAGAAGCTCGATGACCTTCTCGATACGTCGAACACGGCCAAGGACGTGTGGGCCGACAGCGCCTATCGCTCGGCCGAGATCGAGGCGAAGCTCGCGGCGAAGGGCCTCAAGAGCCGCGTGCATTACAAAGGCGTGCGGGGCCGGCCGCTCGGCGAGAGACAGAAGCAGGCGAACAAGGCGCGCTCGGAGGTGCGCGCCCGCGTCGAGCACATATTCGGCCACCAGACCAACTCGATGGGCGCCAAGATCGTGCGCACCGTCGGGGCGGCGCGAGCCCGGTTCAAGGTCGGCATGATGAACCTGGGCTACAACATGCGCCGGCTGGTGCAGCTCGAGCGGATGGCGGCTGCGTCCGCTTGAGCTGGTGGCGTGGGTTGCGTTTCGTGCATTCCCGCCGTCGCGGCACTCGCGAGGCGGACGCCGGCCCCGGCATGGCTACGGGGCACACGGAAAGGGCCCTCGGCGGCCCTCAACAGAGCGCGACTGCCGCGATCAGGCCAGCCTCAGGCGCGAAAAAGTGCTATTGTTCGAGGTTCCCATAAGCCTGATGGTTCCAGCCTGCAGCACCGGCCAGGAATGGGTTCAAGCTGTTGAGAACCACGGAGGGCGTCATCCATAGATTGAAGAACGCGTTCGTGTCGTCGACGCAATCCGGTGCTGAGTGACGCATTTCAAACTCCCTTCAACAAGAGACGGTCAGTTCACTTTGAGATTGTCTTCGACCTGGGTGACGCCCGGCGCCGACCACGCCGCCTGTTCCACCACACCGCGCTCGTACCAGGCTCTGACTTTGCCATCGAGCGTGACCTTGCCATCCTTCACGGAGATCTGGATGTGATTGGCTGAGGTGGCCCCGCAAAGGGTCGCTGTTCGACTTCACGCCTTCTTGACCTCAATCTTGCGCCCGGCTTTGATGGCTTCGGGTTTCTTGGCCGCGGTCACCTTGAGCACGCCCTTGTCGAATTTCGCCTCAACCTTGGATTCATCGATGCTATCGGGCAGGCGCAAGGAGCGCTCGAACGCGCCGTAACTGCGCTCGCTAAGATAGTAG
>JBAPMW010000015.1:0-19154 GCA_049278815.1 Hyphomicrobiaceae bacterium | reverse complement strand
GGAGAGGGGGCTCGGCTGAGGCCCGGCAACCTCAGGCGCTGGTCGCGCTGTCGCGTGCGGCCAGCGCCTCCTCGATGTCGCGCACGAACGCCGCGGCCGCGGCCACCGGGTCGGCGGCCTCGGCGATCGGCCTGCCAACCACGAGGTAATCCGCTCCCGCGGCAATGGCAGACTGCGGCGTCGCAACCCTCATCTGATCGCCGGCGGGGCCACCGTGCGCCCGGATGCCCGGTGTGACAATCGCCACCCCCGGCCCGACCGCACGGCGCACCGCCGCTGCCTCAAGACCCGAGGCGACGATGCCGTCGCAGCCCGCTGCGACGGCCAGGGCAGCGCGTCGTGCCGCCAGGTCGGACGGCGTCTCGGCGATGCCCTGCTCGGCAAGGTCGCCGGCGTCAAGGTTGGTGAGCACCGTGACGCCCAGGATGCGCAAGGACGTCCCTGCCTTCCCCGCCGCGGCAGCGCGCAGGGTCTTGCCGTCCGTCGCGTGCACGGTGAGGAAGGTGGCCCCGGTTGCCGCCGCGGCGCGGGTCGCCCGTTCGACCGTGTTCTCAATGTCGAGCAGCTTCACGTCGAGGAACACCTGCTTGCCGGCATCCTTCAGCCGGCGCGCGAGGTCAAGGCCGCCGGCCATCGCCAGCTCCAGGCCGACCTTGTAGAACGACACGGCTGGGCCGAGGCGCCGCACAAGCGCCTCCGCCGGCCCGACCTGGGGAAAGTCGAGCGCCACGATCAGCCGGTCTTTGGGGGCAATGCTCGCCAACGCTGTCTCCCGAGCTCATGCAACTCTTGAGAGCGAAGCTCTTCTCTGGCGAGCGACGCCGTCAAGCCCCCGTCGCGCCCGTGCACTATTGCAGCACGGACACAAGCTTATCGAAAAAGCGCTCGATCAGAGGGACGTTGCCCGGATGCTGGATCGCCGGCACCGTCTTGAGGGAGTCGTTGAACTCCTCCAGCAGCTTGGTCCGCTCCGCCGCGGAGAGGCTCTTGTCGGCAGTCACCGAGGCGATGTCCTTCCTGATCGACTCCTCGGGCGGCACAAACTTCTTGGTGTCGGGATCGATGCCGGCCAGGATCATGTCGATGTTGCTGCCAACGTCGTCGTACTCGGCAAAGTCCTTGAAGCCGTGCTTCGTCGCGATGCCTTCCACCTCCGCCTGAGCCTTAGGGTCGGGCTGCTCGGCTTTCGACCCTTCCATTTTCTTGGCCAGCTCGGCCAAGTCCTTCTGCGCCTCGATGAAGGCCTCGACGTGCTTGGCGGTCAGCTCGATCTGCTTCACAGCCTCCTGGGCCAGCGTCGTGCGGCCCGCCTGCACGAGCAGCATCGCCCCGGCAAGCGCCAGGGCCAACGCACAGGACGTTCGCTTCATGTCTGCAATCTCCAATCCGAAACGTTGCTTAAGAGGTGTCTGCGGCGGCCATTCGCGTCGGCTAGCGGCATGAGCCGGATATCCGGTGCGACTGTTCCCTACGCGGTCGCCATGGCGTTAGATCAGTCCAGAGCCGGTGACAAGGGCGTGTCGGAGCCAAATTTCGACTTCCTAGTCGGGGCGGACCTTGTTGCGAATCTCGTTCGCAGCCTTGAAGATGTGGTCGCGCCAGTGCGCCATGTAGCGCATGAACTGCTGCTCCGACGCTGCATCGGCGCCTCCCGCTTTGGTTGCGCAGCCCTTGAGCGCGCCGGTCGCCCAGGTTGCGACGGAGGAGTCGTTGATCTCGCTGGCGGCCGGGTCCTCGTTGACGACCAGCTCGACCTTAGTCTGCAGCCAAGTCTTGGTCTCTGCATCAAGGCAAGTCTGGAAGGCGCCCTGCTTCTCCCAGCCGATGCCCGATGCCAGCGCAGCACTGCCGTTGGCAGCCGCCGCCACCCAAGCCAACAGGCCAACCTGCACCGCAGCCCACCGATACGCTTTACGCGTCATATACACCTTCCCTAGTTGGCGGCGAGAGGCGTGGGTCGAGCGCCCCCGCCGATCGGCACGTCTTCCCGAACTCAGTGCTCCCCTCCTAGCAGCTGCAACGCTGCAGGAAATCGACCGCGCGGTCGCGGCGGCGGTTTCAGGGCACGCGTGGCATTTTCGCCCGCGCCTTTTGCGGGATGCGGGATTGCGCGGCGCGGCTACTTGCCGTGTCCTACGTCGCCGAAGAACTCCTTCACCTTGGCGAAAAAGCCCGCTGAATGCGGCGACGTCTCCTTGTTGCTCTCGCGCTCGAACGCCTCCAGGAGCTCGCGCTGCTTGCGCGTGAGGCTCTTGGGCGTCTCCACCTCGACCTGGATGTACATGTCGCCCACCACCTTGGAGCGCAGCACCGGCATGCCCTTGGCCTTGAGGCGGAACTGCTTGCCGGTCTCGGTGCCTTCCGGCACGCGCACGCGCGTCATCTCGCCGTCGATGGTGGGCACGTCGACCTGGCCGCCCAGCGCCGCCGTGGTCATGGAGATGGGCACGCGGCAGAAGATATCGGCGCCGTCGCGCTGGAAGAAGTCGTGCGCACGGATCGAGAGGAAGATGTAGAGGTCGCCCGGCGGCCCGCCGCGCACCCCCGCCTCGCCTTCGCCCGCGAGCCGGATCTTGGTGCCGTCCTCAACGCCGGCCGGGATGCTCACCGACAGGGTGCGCTCCTGCACCACGCGGCCCGACCCGGAGCACGAGAGACACGGATCGGAGATGATCTCGCCGCGCCCCTGGCAGCCGGGACAGGTGCGCTCGATGGTGAAGAAGCCCTGGCTCGCCCGCACCTTGCCGAGGCCGGCGCAGGTGGGGCAGGCGGCGGGCCGCGCTCCGGCCTTGGCGCCGGTGCCGGTGCAGGTGATGCAGGTGACGCTGGTCGGCACGCGGATTTGCGCGGTCTTGCCGGCGTAGGCCTCGCCGAGGTCGATCTCCATGTTGTAGCGCAGGTCGGCGCCGCGCTCGCGGCCGGACCGATGGCGGTTGCGCCGGCCGCCCATGAACTCGCCGAACAGATCGTCGAAGATGTCCGACATGGAGGTGGCGAAGTCCGGCCCGAAGCCGTGGCCGCGGCCGTTGCCGTCGAAGGCGGCGTGCCCCATGTGGTCGTAGGCCGCGCGCTTTTGCGGATCCTTCAGGATCTCGTAGGCCTCGTTCAGCTCCTTGAACCTGTGCTCAGCCGTCTTGTCGCCGCTGTTGCGGTCCGGGTGGCAGTCCTTGGCGAGGCGTCGGAAGGCCGACTTGACATCCTGCTCGCTCGCCCCCCGAGAGAGCCCAAGAACCTCGTAATAGTCGCGTTTTGGCATGAGCCGAATTTCCAGCCTTCGCTCCGCGCGCGGACGCATTCGCTCGCCTGCGCGCAACAAACAAGACCCTCGCCCTCCCGGCTCAGCGCACGAGTCCCGGTCGGCCGAGGGCCTGCATGTTACACACCCCCAGTCAGGTCCTATGCGGACTTCTTCTTGTCGTCCTTCACTTCCTCGAAGTCGGCATCGACGACATTGTCGCCGCTGCCGCCCTGGCCCTGAGGGCCAGCCTCGCCGGCACCGGCCTGTGCGGCGCCGTAGACCGACTCGCCGAGCTTCAGGGCCGCCTGCGCCAGGGCGCTCAACTTGGCCTTGATGTCGTTGACATCGTCGCCCTGCGCCGCGGATTTGAGGCTGGCGATGGCGCTCTCGATGGCGCCTTTGTCGCCGGCCGGCACCTTGTCGCCCAGCTCCTTGAGAGACTTCTCGGTGGTGTGGATGAGGGCGTCGGCCTGGTTTCTGGCCTCGACCAGCTCACGCTTGCGCTTGTCGTCCTCCTTGAAGCGCTCGGCCTCGTCGGTCATGCGCTTGATGTCGGTGTCAGAGAGGCCGCCCGAGGCCTGGATCCGGATCGACTGCTCCTTGCCCGTCGCCTTGTCCTTGGCGGAGACGTGTACGATGCCGTTGGCGTCGATGTCGAACGTCACCTCGATCTGCGGCATGCCGCGCGGCGCCGGCGGGATGCCGACGAGATCGAACTGGCCAAGCAGCTTGTTGTCGGCCGCCATCTCGCGCTCGCCCTGGGAGACGCGGATGGTCACCGCGCCCTGGCCATCCTCGGCCGTGGAGAACACCTGGCTCTTCTTGGTCGGGATGGTGGTGTTGCGGTCGATCAGGCGCGTGAACACGCCGCCCAGCGTCTCGATGCCGAGCGACAGTGGCGTCACGTCCAGCAGCAGCACGTCCTTCACGTCGCCCCTGAGGACGCCGCCCTGGATGGCGGCGCCGACAGCCACGACCTCATCGGGGTTGACGCCCTTGTGCGGCTCCTTGCCGAACAGCTCCTTGACGATCTGCTGCACCTTGGGCATGCGCGTCATGCCGCCGACGAGGACCACCTCGCCGATCTCCGCCGCCTTCAGGTCGGCGTCGCGCAGCGCCTGAATGCACGGGCCCTTGGTGCGCTCGATCAGGTCGTCGACCAGGCTCTCCAGCTTGGCGCGGGTGAGCTTCATGGTGAGGTGCAGCGGCGACTGCGTCTGCGGGTTCATGGAGATGAACGGCAGATTGATCTCGGTCTGCTGCGAGGACGACAGCTCGATCTTGGCCTTCTCGGCCGCTTCCTTGAGGCGCTGCAGCGCGAGCTTATCGCCGCGCAGGTCGATCTGGTTCTCCTTCTTGAACTCGCTGGCGAGATACTCGACGAGGCGCATGTCGAAGTCCTCGCCGCCGAGGAAAGTATCGCCGTTCGTCGATTTCACCTCGAACACGCCGTCGCCGATCTCAAGAATCGAGATGTCGAAGGTGCCGCCACCGAGGTCGTAGACCGCGATGGTCTTGGCCTCCTTCTTCTTGTCGAGGCCGTAGGCCAGCGCCGCCGCGGTGGGCTCGTTGATGATGCGCAGCACCTCAAGGCCCGCGATCCTGCCGGCGTCCTTGGTGGCTTGGCGCTGGGCGTCGTTGAAGTAGGCCGGGACGGTGATGACGGCCTCGGTGACGGGCTCGCCGAGCTTCGCCTCGGCCGTCTCCTTCATCTTCTGGAGGATGTAGGCGGAGACCTGCGAAGGCGAGTAAGCCTTGCCGTTGGCCTCAACCCAGGCGTCGCCGTTGGGGCCCTTGATGATCTTGTAGGGAACGAGGTCCTTGTCCTTCTCCACCATCGGGTCGTCGTAGCGCCGGCCGATCAGGCGCTTGATGGCAAAGAAGGTGTTGAAGGGGTTGGTGACGCCCTGGCGCTTGGCCGGCAGGCCCACGAGACGCTCGCCGTTGTCGGTAAATGCGACGATGGAGGGAGTAATGTTGGCGCCTTCAGCGTTCTCCAGCACCTTGGGCTTCGTGCCCTCCATGACCGCGACGCAGGAATTGGTCGTGCCAAGGTCGATGCCGATGACTTTGCCCATGCTTTTGCTGTCCTCTCTCTCGTACGGCGGACCGCCCGGACCCGGTTCGGTCGGCATCCGGCTTCCCTCAAGGCCCCCATGACCCTGGGGACGATCCCCTGGAGCTGCGATGGTTTCGGGCGTTATATAGTGGTGGCTCCAGTAGCCTGCAACGGGCCGAATCCCAGTCTAGCGCCTATCCTGCGCCCGGACGCCATCGAAGTTGTTGATCGCCATGCAACAGACAAAAAGAGTCCGCGAAGGCGGCTCAATTGCGGCCGACGCGGCTGGCTGGCGGCATCTGCCGAGCTGGCTGAGCGCCCGGCGGCAACGGGAGCTGCTTGGGGCGATGCGCGCCGTGATCGCCGACGCGCCGCTCATCCGGCCCACCATGCCCAGGAGCGGCAGGACCTTTTCCGTGCTGATGACCAATTGCGGCCCGCTCGGCTGGGTGTCGGACAAGGACGGCGGCTATCGCTACCAGGCGACGCACCCTGACACCGGCCGGCCCTGGCCGCCAATACCTGAGCTGCTGGGTGAGGTTTGGAAGGAGGTTGCCGGCTACCGCGCCCCGCCCGAGGCGTGCCTGGTCAATTATTACGCGCCGGGCGCCAAGCTCGGCTCGCACCGCGACGAGGACGAGGAGGATGCCAAGGCGCCGGTGGTCTCCGTCTCGCTCGGCGACGACGCCACCTTCCACATCGCCGGCGCCCGCCGCACCGACCCGAAGCGGCGCCTTGTCGTCAGGTCCGGCGATGTATTCGTCCTCGGCGGCCTCGCGCGCGACTTCTACCACGGCATCGACCGCATCCACCCCGGCACGTCGGACCTGCTGGAGGAGGGCGGCAGGCTCAGCCTGACGTTGCGGCGGGTGGCGCGACCGTAGCGGGGCAAGGGCGGAGACGTGCAGTCCTTCACCGTAGATAGCGTCGACCACAGCAAGCTTCGACAAGGGCGCGCCAACGTTAGCGCGTGGCGGGCGCTCGGGCTCGCCCTCAAGCATAGGTGAGTCGGGTATGGAAGGGCTGCTGGTCAGCAATCCAGTAACTGAGTTGCGATCTCGACGGGTCGGCCGGAACAAAAATTGCTCTTACGTCCTCAGCGTATTGACACTGTGTATACACTCGTGATCTACAATGCCATGTGCACTGCCGGGTGAGCAGTGCTACTAGGAGGAGCATATCATGTCAGACGCCGCCGTGATGGAGCGTCGGGCCAATTCGGAGACTGCAACAACGAAGAAGACTTCGATCAACATCCGCGTCCCGGAACAAACGCGGCAGCTAATCGACAATGCTGCAGCCGTTGTGGGAAAGACGCGCACCGAGTTCATGCTCGAAAGCGCGCGCCAGCATGCAATAGATGTATTGCTTGATCAGAGGCTCTTCTTTCTGGACGAAGATCAGCTCAAGGCCTTTATGGCCGTCCTGCAGAATCCGCCCCGCGCCAACCGTCAGCTAAAGAAGCTTTTTATGGGTAAAGCCCCATGGGAGAAGTAACCGCAATAGGTGCGCTCGGAGCGAGCATCAGTGCTCCGAGCGCAATCTCCAAGGCTCACGATCTGACTCGATTCCGATGCGGGAAGGATGCGCTTGACGATTGGCTTCGCCAGCGCGCCCTTAAGGCAGAAGGGAAAACCGCTCGCACATATGTCGTATGTCAGGGGCCGGTCGCCGTGGTCGGTTATTTCTCAATTGCGATGGGCGCCGTCCAGCGCGCAGCCGCCCCGAAGAAGCTTCAGAATAACGCCCCTGACCCAATCCCGGTTGCGGTACTTGCCAGGATGGCAGTTGACGTTCGCTTCCGGGGGCAAGGCCTTGGAGCGGGGTTGCTGCGGGACGGGTTGAAGCTCTGCTTGCAAGCGTCAACGATTATCGGCGCGCGCGCCGTATTGGTCCACGCGATCGACGACGAGGTGCGCCCCTTCTACGAGAAGTACGGATTTGTGGCGTTTCCTGCTGGGTCGAAAACCCTGTTCTTGCCCCTGCAGACGATCGTGGATGCCCTCTAGCAGAGATCCTTGGCGCCGTCCTGCGTGGCGAGCGGCTTCCTGGCGTTCCAGAAGGACCGTAAGCACGGTTCGGGTTACTTGTCTCCGACAGCGCGGTGAGGCACGGGCCGGCGCTTGATCTCCTCCTACGCAGCCCGCGCCGTCCTCCTCGCCCGACGGCCTCAACGAGACGAAACACGAACTCGGGCTCGCGCTCGATTGTCCGATGCATCCTTCCACAATGGATGGCTCCGAGGCTCACAGCGGCATGCCTCAAGCCGCCGGCGTCCTCCCCGCCAGCACCGTCGACAGCACATCGGTATCGATATTGCCGCCGCTGCAGATCACGCCGACGCGCCTTCCCCGCATGCGATCACGCTCCTGCATGAGCGCGGCGAGGGCGGCCGCGCCGGCACCTTCGGCCACGTTGTGGGTGGCGGCCCAGAGCAGGCGGATCGCCTCGGCGACCTCCGCCTCCGACACCCGCACGATGCGCGCCGCTCCCTTGGCGATGACAGCCAACGCCTCGGCGTCGGGCTCGCGGCAGGCCATGCCGTCGGCGAAGGTGCGCGCCGACTGGGTCGGCACCGGCCGGCCCGCCTCCACCGACAGCGCCACCGCAGGCGCGGCCTCGGCAACGACGCCGACGATCTCGGTGGCGAGGCCCAGCAGGTCGCGCACGGCGAGCAGGCCGCAGATGCCGGAGCCCATGCCGATGGGCGCGTAGACCGTGTCAAGGTCGGCGATCGCCCGGAAGAGCTCCAAGGCGTACGTCGCAACGCCCTGCACGAGCAGCGGGTGGAAGGACGGCAGGTAGTGCAGGTTGCGCTCCGCGGCGAGCCGCATCGCCTGCGCCTTGGCCTCGTCGAAGTCACGGCCGTGCACGATGAGGACCGCCCCGAACCCCGCCATGGCCGCGTTCTTCTCGGCGCTGTTGCCCTCGGGGACCACGATCGTCACCGGCAGCCGCACGCGCCGGCCCGCCAGCGCGATCGACTGGCCGTGGTTGCCCCGCGTGGCGGTGATGACGCCGCTCGGCTTGAGACCGGAGCGCGCCAGCCAGTCCATATAGACAAGACCGCCGCGCAGCTTGAAGGCGCCGATGGGCGTATGGTTCTCGTGCTTCACCCACACCTCGGCGCCGCTGCGGCTGGCGAGCAGCGGCCAGGCATATTGGGGCGTCTCCGGAACGGCGGTGCGCACCAGGGCGGCCGTCGCTTCAAGATCGGCAATGGAGAAGGGCGTCGTCGTTTTCGTATTCTGCATGCTGCAACTGGCAATCGTCGTCAGGTTTCCGCTGTAGCGTATGGGCTACCGCCGCTCCTGTGCCCGTCGCATCGCTGCGGCGAAGGCGTTCTCCGTCGGCGCAGACGGTTTCGGCGGCGGGGCGCTGGTGCGCGCGCCGGAGCTCTGGCCGGCAGGGCGGCCCTGGCCGGCAGAGGCCGTGCGGTCGATGACCCCAGACCGCATGGTGAGGCCGATGCGCTTCCTCTGCACGTCCACCTCCTTCACGCGCACCTTCACCACGTCGCCTGCCTTCACCACCTCGTGCGGGTCCTTGACGAAGCGGTCGGCCAGCTCGGAGATGTGCACCAGGCCGTCCTGGTGCACGCCGATATCCACGAAGGCCCCGAATGCGGCCACGTTGGTCACCACGCCTTCCAGCTCCATGCCGGGCTTGAGATCCGTGATCTTCTCCACGCCGTCCTTGAAGGTGGCGGTCTTGAACTCGGGGCGCGGGTCGCGGCCCGGCTTCTCCAGCTCGGCGATGATGTCGGTGATGGTGGGGATGCCGAACTTGTCGTCGGCAAACGTCGCGGGCTTGAGCACCTTCAGGAACGCCCTGTCGCCGATCATCGTCTTGAGGGGCCGCCCGGTGGCCTCGGCAATCTTCTCCACCACCGGATAGGCCTCGGGGTGCACGGCGCTGGCATCGAGCGGGTTCTTGCCGTTCATGATGCGCAGGAAGCCCGCCGCCTGCTCGAACGCCTTGGGGCCGAGGCGCGGTACCTTCTTCAGAGCGGCTCGGGAAGAGAACGCGCCGTTCTCGTCGCGGTAGGCGACGATGTTGGAGGCGAGCGTGCGGTTGAGGCCCGAGACGCGCATCAGCAGCGGCACCGATGCGGTGTTCACGTCCACGCCCACCGAGTTGACGCAGTCCTCCACCACGGCATCCAGCGATTTCGCGAGCCCGGTCTGGTCCACGTCGTGCTGATACTGGCCGACCCCGATGGCCTTGGGCTCGATCTTGACCAGCTCCGCCAGCGGGTCCTGCAGGCGTCGCGCGATCGACACCGCGCCGCGCAGCGTGACGTCGATGTCGGGGAACTCCTGCGCCGCCAGCTCGGAGGCGGAGTAGACCGAGGCGCCGGCCTCCGACACCACCACCTTGGTGATCTTCAGGTTCGGCATCTTGGCCGTCAGCTCGACCACCAGCCTGTCGGTCTCGCGGCTGGCCGTGCCGTTGCCGACGCTCACCAGCTCCACCCGGTACTTGATGCACAGCGCCGCCAGCACGGCGAGCGCGCCGCTCCAGTCGTTCCTGGGCTCGTGCGGATAGATGGTGTCGGTGGCCATCAGCTTGCCGGTCTGGTCCACCACCGCCACCTTGACGCCGGAGCGGAAGCCGGGGTCGAGCCCCATGGTGGCGCGCGGGCCGGCCGGGGCCGCCAGCAGCAGGTCCTTCAGGTTGCGCGAGAACACCGAGATGGCCTCGGCGTCGGCGCGCTCCTTGAGCCGCGCCAGCAGGTCGGCCGAGGTGGACGGCGCCATGCGGCTGCGCCAGGCGAGACGCGCCGTATCGGCGAGCCAGGCATCGGCGGGGCGGCCGCGGTCGGCGATGTTGAAGGCTATCCTGATCTTGCCCTCCGCCGGGTGCGGCTTGCCCGCCTCGTGCGGCACGTCGAGGTTGAGGTCCAGCACGCCCTCGTTGCGGCCGCGCAGCATGGCGAGCGCGCGGTGCGAGGGCATGTCCTTGAGCTGCTGGCCGAAGTCGAAATAGTCGGAGAACTTGGCGCCTTCGCCCTCCTTGCCCTTGGCCACCTTGGAGGCGAGCACGCCTTCCGTCCACTCCCACTCGCGCAGCTCGCCGATGAGCTTCGGCGCCTCGGCCATGCGCTCGATCAGGATGTGGCGCGCGCCATCCAACGCCGCCTTGGCGTCGGCCACGCCCTTCTCGCCGTTGACGAACTTGGCGGCCTCCACCTCGGGCGCCAGCGCCGGGTTGGCGAGCAGCGCCTCGGCCAGCGGCTCCAGCCCCGCCTCGCGCGCGATCATCGCCTTGGTGCGGCGCTTGGGGCGGTAGGGGGCGTACAGGTCCTCCAGGGCCACCTTGGTGTCGGCCTCGTTGATCGAGCGCGCCAGCTCCGGCGTCAGCTTGCCCTGCTCGTCGATGCTCTTGAGCACGGTGGCGCGCCGGTCCTCCAGCTCGCGCAGGTAGCCGAGCCGCTCCTCCAGCTTGCGCAGCTGCGTATCGTCCAGCCCGCCGGTGCGCTCCTTGCGGTAGCGCGCGATGAACGGCACGGTCGCGCCCTCGCCCAGCAAGTCCACCGCCGCCGTCACCTGGCCGACGCCGACGCCGAGCTCGGTGGCGATACGCTGGTTGATCCTGTCGGTCATATGGCCTCTCTCACCCCATCTCGCAGCGGCGGTACATGGCCCGATTCTTGGGCGGCCTGAAGGTGCCGCTGAGGGGCCGACATGAACCACGGCCGCACTGTTGCTCGCAAGCCTTGGCGCTGCGCATCAGGGAACTATCACCCGGAATTGGACGCCTCCACGAGAGCAGCGTAAACTCCAATCACGGAGGCGACCTCAGCAATCCTGCTCGGCGCCACCATCCTCGATGCTCCATCCGACTCCGCACTCCGCAGCTCCTTGGTGAAGCCATGATCGCCGTCATCTTCGAGGTCGTTCCGGCACCAGGGCGCCGGGACGATTATCTGGCCGTTGCAGCAGAGCTGAAGCCGCTGCTGGAGGCCATCGATGGGTTCATATCCGTCGAGCGGTTTCAGAGCCTCAGCGATCCAGGCAAGATCCTTTCTCTATCGTTCTTCCGCGACGAGGAGGCGGTCAAGGCCTGGCGGAATACCGTCGCGCATCGCCGTGCCCAGGCGGCCGGCCGTGGCGGCATCTTCAGCGGCTATCGCCTGCGCATCGCCGCCGTCATCCGCGACTACGGCCTCCACGATCGGGACCAGGCCCCGGACGACAGCCGCGCGGCCCACGACGGAGCCTGAGGCTTCGCCTCCGTCCGCATGCCGTGCTATCCGGCCCATACGGGCGAGGCGCTCCTTGATTAGGATTAAGGCTTCTCGTGGCTGCTGCGTCTCCTGCGGGGCTCTGCCGCCGGAAGCTTGGCCATCTCTTCCTCGAAGCGCGCGCGTACGTCCGGCTGCAATGCCGCAACCCCGCGGTCGAGCTTCTCCTTCCAGCGTGGCCCACGTTGGCGTGCCTCGTCCCAGGCTTCACGCAGATCGTACGCCCTGCGTGCATCGAGGCACGCAACGGTAAGCTGCTCGGCCTGGACCATGTCCTTCTCGGTCTTCTCCTCCTCGGGCCGCTCGCCGGCAATCATGAGCTTGTGGATCGCGTACCGCCACGGCGTCGGAACCGTCACGGGAATCCCAGCCTTGTGCAGCATCACGGAGCGGGTCGGCCGATGGATCAGGAAATCGAGGTGGCGGAGGGTGCGCGCGCTGGCGCCACCGAGAGCCGGCATCTCCGCGGGGCGGGCGTCGTACTCGTCGCTACCTCTGTTCGGGGTCAGGAACTCCACGAGGTAGCCGTCCTTGTTCCGGAACCTCCATACACGCGCAGGGTCGGTCCTGTCCGGGAGCGCCCGGAAGGTCGGATCGACTTGCCTCAGCAAGCCATCGATGGGCGGGATGCTTTCCCCTATGGCGTGGCTGATCGAGTAGAATTGCGCCGCGTCTAAGTCATGGGTCATCAAGCTTTGCTGAGGGAGCCTCGCGCCCAGGAGGCCGCTGTAGCATTGGTAGGCCACTGTCCCGACCAAGACCCCGCGCAGCCGGAAGAAGCCAGCCTTCCAGAGTCCCTCCGCAAGATCGCCTGTCGTCGCGTCAGGCTCCGGCAGACCCGCTGCGGCGAGGGCGCGGACCATCTCGCGGCGCTGCTTGTAGTCGTTCTTGATCTCCGAGAACCGCCGGACACGGTCGCTGATGCTCTTGTCGGTGACTGGGCCGACGTAAACTTCACGAATGGCGCCGCCATGGCGCTGCCTGTAGTACCAATACATGCGGGAGTCGCGCTTTCGCTTCACGAACGAGCCGCGCTCATCGTAGGTTTCGTCGAACTCGGCATCGAGGCATCGTTGCATGAGCTCGGCAAACATCGTCTGGATTGCAAGTCCGAACTTGGTCACGGGGTCCTTGCCACACAATCCGGTTTTGTGTGGCAATATGGGCTTGCCACACAAAATGTCAATGTGTGGCAAGCGAATCGCAGATCGAAAATTATCTTATTTAATCAATGATACTCGACTGCCTTACAGCGAAACGGCGCTAACCCGTCATCCCCGCCAACCTCCCCCTGATCAGCCCCTCCGCCTCCCCCACGATCCGCTCCACCAGCTCCTTGCAGCTCGGAATGTCGTGGATCAGGCCCATGCTGGTGCCGGCGGACCAGATGCCGTGCTCGGTGTCGCCGGTCTCGTAGACGACGCGGCCTCTGGAGCCGGCCACCACGGGACCGATCTCGGCGATGCCCTTGCCCTCGCGCTCCATGGCGATGGCCTGCCTGGCCACCGAGTTGCCGAACACGCGCGAGGTGTTCCGCAACGAGCGCAGGATGAGCGCGGTGGAGCGCTCGTCGCCGGCCACGATCGCCTCCTTCACCTTCCGGTGAATCGGCGCCTCTTCGGTGGCCATGAAGCGGGTGCCCAGGTTCATGCCGTCGCAGCCGAGCGCCAGCGCCGCCACCAGCCCGCGCGCATCGGCGAAGCCGCCCGAGGCGAGCATGGGGATCTTGATGACGTTGGCCGCGGCGGGCAGCAGCACCAGGTTCGGCACGTCGTCCTCGCCGGGGTGGCCGGCGCACTCGAAGCCGTCCATGGAGATGCAGTCCACGCCCGCCCTCTCCGCCGACAGGCCGTGCCGCACCGAGGTGCACTTGTGGATCAGCTTGATGCCGGCAGCCTTGAATTTCGGCAGATAGGGCCTGGGGTCGGCGCCTGCCGTCTCGACGATCTTGATACCTGCGCCGATGATGGCGTCGATATAGGCGTCGTAGTTGCGCGGGATCAGCGTCGGCAGGATCGTCAGGTTCACGCCGAACGGCTTGTCGGTCATGCCGCGGCAGCGGGCGATCTCCTCGATCAGGGCCTCCGGCGTCGGCTGTGTCAGCGCGGTGAGGAAGCCGAGCGCCCCGGCGTTGGCGACCGCGGCGGTGAGCTCGGCACGCCCCACCCACTGCATGCCGCCCTGCACGATGGGGTGCTCCACCCCGAACATCTCCGTGAAGCGCGTGCGGATCATAGCCGGTTGCCCTATCCTCGTTTCCCTTTACGTTAACTATAGGTGCTCAGGCGAAGCGCTGGAAGGCGCCGCTCGCAGACTGGAGGAAACGACGCATGGGCTGGACGCAGCTGCTCTACAAGATCGAGGACCGGGTGGCGACCATCACGCTGAACCGGCCCGACCGGCTCAACGCCTACACCCAGACGATGGCAGCCGAGCTGCGCGAGGCGTTCGCGGCGGCCGATGCCGACGAGGGCGTGCGCGCCATCGTGCTCACAGGCGCCGGCCGCGGCTTCTGCGCGGGGGCCGACATGGAGAGGCTGTCGTCGGCCGTGGCCGGCGCCACCGACCTCAAGCCCGGCGCCAGCTACCCGACCGAGGGCCTGGCGGCCAACTTCGCCCAGAGCTGCAGCCATATCCTGGGCCTCAGGAAGCCGGTGGTCGCCGGCATCAACGGCCCTGTCGCCGGCATCGGCCTGGTGCTCACCCTCTTCTGCGACATCCGCTACATGGCGGCCGGTGCCAAGCTCACCACCGCCTTCGCCCGCCGCGGCCTGATCGCCGAGCACGGCATCTCCTGGATGCTGCCGCGCCTGATCGGCCCGATGAACGCCATGGACCTGCTGCTGTCAGCCCGCACGGTGACGGCGGAGGAGGCGGACGACTTAGGGCTGGTGCGCGTGCTGCCGGCGGCGGGCTTCGCCGACGCCGTGCAGGCGCGCGCTGCCGAGATCGCCAACCTCTCCTCGCCGCGCTCCACGCGCATCATCAAGCGCCAGGTCTACGAGGCCCTGTTCCAGTCGCTGGCCGAGGCCTCGGCGATCGCCTACCGCGAGCAGGAGGCCTGCCGCGACACGGAGGACTTCCGCGAGGGCGTGGCGCACTGGGTCGAGAAGCGGGCGCCGAATTTTACGGGGCGGTGAGCCGCCGCGCCTGCTAGGTAAGCAGATTGGCGTCGCGGGCCAGCAGCCATCGCCCGTCGGGCTGCTTGCGCAGGATGGTGAGGGTATAGCCTGCGCGCGTCGTAGGCACATCCCCGGGCTGCGTGATCGTCAACTTGATGTGGCTGCGCAAATACGCCCAGCCGCCGAGCACCTGCAATTCGACGATGTCGCTGGTGCCGTCGATGCGCATGTCCTGCATGCCCGCGGCGGCGGCCGCGAAGGCCGCCTTCCCGAACGGCTCGCGGCCCGGCACCATGAAGACCACATCGTCGGTCATCAGGCCCAGCACCGTGTCGTGGTCGCCGGCCATGGTGGCTGCCATCCAGGCTGCAACCAGCTCGCGAATGGCGCGTTCGTCGTCCGACACGGCTGTGTCCTCCTCTCGACTCAGAGTGCCGCGCACCGCGAATGTCCCGCCATCATAGGCCGGCTTTTCGCACGGGTCCGCAGCGACACGGGGCGAGGCCCAGGCGCAGAGTCCTGTTGACCGTCAATGCCTCCTCCGGGTTGAGGTCGCCCTCAGCCTGGATCGGAGGCCTTGTCGAGTCCGAGCGAGGGGTCATGAAGGGCGAGGACGATCTCGGGCAGCATCTCGACAGTCGAGCGGCGCATGTGCTCGCGCCGGTGCGGCGGCATATCCTGAAACGGCGAGTCTGCCCTTACGCTCTCCGGCATATCCTCGTCCCGCACCAGGGACAGGATGGCAACCAGCAGCGCCAGGGCATCCTCATCCTCGAGCAGCGGCGCCCACGCGTCAGGTTTGATGCTGAGGCCGCCCCAGAAGCCCGCCGCCCACAGGGATGCTGCCTCCAGCGGATCGCTGCAGCCGGCCATGTAGGGCCGATAGGCTTCAGGTGCATCGCACAACGCCTCGGCGACGTGGACGTAGTGGGCCATCACCGGGTCGACGATCTCGGCGCTCTGCGGCAGCGTCAGCTTGCCGACCTCGGCCTCGCTCCCCTCGTTCCAGATAAGATACAGCCAGTCCAACGCCTCGTCGTTCTCCGCCGTCTCCTGCGGCGCCTCGGGCGCGACCACCATGGCTGCGATCAGGCCGTCGATCCAGGGCAGAGGCCGCAGCAGCCTGCTCAGCCGGTCGCGCTCATTCTGGGCGAGGAGGGCGAAGCTGCGTCCGGTCGGATCGGGCGGGGGTGGCATGGCGGCATCGGCCAACGTGTCCATCAGGCATCCTCCTTCGATCCGCGACTGCGCGCACCCTATGCCGTCCGCGATTCGCCGCCGAGGTGCGTGGCGGAGCTATCAACAGCGATGCGCTCCGGCCTGCCCCGCTCTACGCCTGGTCGATGCAGCACTTCTTGTACTTCTTGCCGCTGCCGCAGGGGCATGGATCGTTGCGGCCGACTTTTGGCGCCTGGCGCACGCTGATCGCGGCGGCTGCCGCTTTCGCCTCGTTCAGGTCGAGCGCGTGCCTGTGCAGGGCCGGGACGATTTCCGGCAGCATCTCTGTGGTCTCGCGACGCAAGGCCGCACGACGCGCAGGAGGCAGCTCGCGAAACGGCGATCCGGCCCGAAGCTCCTCCGGAACGTCCTCGTCGCGCAGCAGGCCGAGAACGCCGGTCATGAGTGTTAACGCGTCCTGGTGGTCAAGCAGGGCGTGCATCTCAGGATACAGGTGGAGGCCATGGCGGAAGCCGTCGGCCCATTCCGCTGCAGCGTCCAGCGGCTCGCTGAATCCCGAAAGGTAGGGCCGATACGACTCGGGCGTTTGCAGCAGCGTGGCCGCAATGTGCCGGTGATGCTCCACGGCAACCTCCATGACCCCGGCGGTCCGGTCCAGCGATATCCGTCGTCCTCGATGGCCTCGCTCCAGATATGGTGGAGCCATTCAGGCGCATGCTCGGCATATCGGGGATCGTCCGCGCCGCCGGTGGCGATCACCACCGCCGTCACCAGGCCGTCGACCCGAGGCAGCGGGCGCAGCAATGTCTCAAGCTGTTCGCGTGTGGCTTGGTCAAGGAGGGCGAAGCTGCGTCCGACTCGTCGGAGCTTACGAGGCGACATTCTGGCACCGGCCAATGCACTCACGGGGCATCCTGCGTAGATCCGTGATTGCACGCTACCTACTACGCTTGCAGCTGCATGCCGAGGGCATGCGCAGCCCCATCAACAGGCGGGACGCTACTGCCCCGGCCGGCCGGTCTTCCTGGGGCGGCCGTGGCGGTGCTTCTTCTTCTCGCCGTCGTTGGGAATCTCGATGGTCTTGACGGGCGGCTTCGAGGGCAGCGGCTTGCCGGCGACGGGGAGGCCGCGCTCGGCGTGCGGTCCCATCTCGTCGAGGGTGGGCTTGTGGGGGCCGCGGATTTGCTCGCCGTAGGCGCCGGCCTTGGCGCGGGGATCGACCTCCGGAGCGCGCGCCGGAATCGGACGGTTGGCGGCGGAGCCCATCTCGTCGAGCGTCGGCTTGCGGGCGCGGGTACCGGGGCCAGGATTGGGAATCGTGGTGGTCTGCGCGTAGGTGGGCTGCACCGGCTGGTACTCGCGCTGGATGCGGGAGGAACCGCTTTTCGCGCGCTCGACGGGTCCCCCTCCCCCTTGTGGGGAGGGGCCAGGGGTGGGGGGAACCCCGACCTTCGGTGTTCTGGAATCCCCCCCACCCTGTCCCTCCCCCACAAGGGGGGAGGGGACCCCCGAACCAGGGGCGCGCCATTTGGGGGCGCGGCCATACTTCCGCTGCCCCTCATATGCCCCGGCGCGCTCCTCCACATCGGCCTGGCGCGCCAGCGGGTCGTCCGCCACCGCCAGCTCGGTCTCGCGCAGGCGCTTGATCTCGTCGCGCAGGCGGGCGGCGGTCTCGAACTCCAGGTCGGCGGCGGCCTTCAGCATCTTCTTCTCCAGGCCGGCGATCACAGCCTCCAGGTTGTGGCCGACGAGCGCCTTGCCTTCCTCGGCGAGGCCTGTGTCCACCGTCACGTGGTCCTGCTCGTAGACCGAGGACAGCACATCGGCGATCTGCTTGCGCACGCTCTCCGGCGTGATGCCGTTGGCCTCGTTCCAGGCCTGCTGCTTCTCGCGCCGGCGGTCGGTCTCGGCGATGGCGCGTTCCATCGAACCGGTCATCTGGTCGGCATAGAGCAGCACACGGCCGTCGATGTTGCGGGCGGCGCGGCCGATGGTCTGGATCAGCGAGGTGTCGCTCCTGAGGAAGCCCTCCTTGTCGGCGTCGAGGATGGCGACCAGGGCGCACTCGGGGATGTCGAGGCCCTCGCGCAGCAGGTTGATGCCGATCAGCACGTCGAAGGCGCCCAGCCGCAGATCGCGGATGATCTCGATGCGCTCCAGGGTCTCGATGTCGGAGTGCATGTAGCGCACGCGGATACCCTGCTCGTGCATGTACTCGGTGAGGTCCTCGGCCATGCGCTTGGTCAGCACGGTGACCAGCGTGCGGTAGCCCTTGCGGGCGACCTGGCGCACCTCGTCGAGGAGGTCGTCGACCTGGGTGCGGGCAGGGCGCACCTCCACCACCGGGTCGATGAGGCCGGTGGGGCGGATCACCTGCTCGGCGAAGACGCCGCCGCTCTGCTCCAGCTCCCAACTGCCGGGCGTGGCCGAGACGTACATGGTCTGCGGCCGCATGGCGTTCCACTCCTCGAAGCGGAGCGGGCGGTTGTCCATGCACGAGGGCAGGCGGAAGCCGTACTCGGCGAGCGTGGCTTTGCGCCGGTAGTCGCCGCGGAACATGCCTCCGATCTGTGGCACGGTGACGTGGCTCTCGTCCACGAAGACGAGGGCGTTGTCGGGCAGGTACTCGAACAGGGTGGGCGGCGGCTCGCCGGGGTTACGGCCGGTGAGGTAACGCGAGTAGTTCTCGATGCCGGCGCAGGAGCCGGTCGCCTCCATCATCTCCATGTCGAAGACGGTGCGCTGCTCCAGACGCTGCGCCTCCAGCAGACGGCCGAAGCGGTGCAACTCGTCGAGGCGCTGATTGAGTTCAGCTTTGATGGTCTTGATGGCCTGCTGCAGCGTCGGCTTGGGCGTGACGTAGTGCGAGTTGGAGTAGACCTTCACCAGCTTCAATTCGTCGGTGCGCTGCCCGGTGAGCGGGTCGAGCTCCGTGATGCTTTCCACCTCGTCGCCGAACAGCGAGATGCGCCAGGCGCGGTCCTCCAAATGGGCCGGGAACAGCTCCACGGTGTCGCCGCGCACGCGGAAGGTGCCGCGCGTGAAATTCTGATCGCTCCGACGGTAGTGGAGCGCCACCAGGTCGGCCAGCAGCTGGCGCTGCGGGATGGTCTCGCCCACCTGCACGGTGAAGGTCATGGCCGTGTAGGTCTCGACCGAGCCGATGCCGTAGATGCACGACACGCTGGCCACGATGATCACGTCGTCGCGCTCCAGCAGCGAGCGCGTGGCGGCGTGGCGCATGCGGTCGATCTGCTCGTTCACCGACGATTCCTTCTCGATGTAGGTGTCGGTGCGCGGCACGTAGGC
>JBAPMW010000014.1:0-3701 GCA_049278815.1 Hyphomicrobiaceae bacterium | reverse complement strand
AGGCTGGCGTGCTCGCGCACGCGCGCCAGGATGGCGCGCATCTCCTCCAGGTTGGCATCGAGCTGCAGGTCCGACAGCAGGGCGCCGATGGCGGCGAGGCCCGAGTGCTTGCCGGCGACGAAGCGGTGCCTGCGCCCCAGCAGCCTGGGGTCGAGCGACTGGTAGGTGCGGCGGTCCTTCAGCAGGCCGTCGACGTGGATGCCGGACTCGTGGGTGAAAGCGTGCTCGCCGACGATCGCCTTGTTGGGCGGAATGGCGCGCGCTGCTGCTGCGGCCACCACGGCGGCCACGTTGCGCAGCTCGGTGAGGACGACGCCGGTCTCGCAGCCATAGAGCTGGCGCAGCGCCACGGCCACCTCCTCCAGCGGCGCATTGCCGGCACGCTCGCCGAGGCCGATCACCGTCACGGAGGCGTGGGTGGCTCCACCCTGGACAGCGGACAGCGTGTTGGCGGTGGCGAGGCCAAGGTCGTCGTGGCCGTGGAACTCCAATTCCAGGTCGGTTGCGGCCCGCACGACCGAGACCAGCCTGTAGCTGGAGTAGGGATCGAGCACGCTCAGCGTATCCGCCACGCGGAAGCGGCGGGCGCCTGCGGCCCTCGCTGCCGCGACCGCTTCCAGCAGGAAGCCGGTGTCGGCCCGCGAGGAATCCTCGCCGCCGACGGAGACCTCCAGGCCCTTGTCGCGGGCGTAGCCGACGACCCGCTTGAGCGACTGGAGCGCCGCCTCGCGCCCGCCGCGCAGCTTGGCCGCCAGCTGGACGTCGGAGACGGGCAGCGACAGGTTGACCATGGAGACGCCGGCCTGCAGCGCCGCGTCCACGTCCGCCGTGCGCATGCGGCACCAGGCGATGGCCCTCAGCGGCAGATCGGCCTCGACGATGGCACGGATGGCCGCAATCTCCTCGGCGCCCATGGCCGGCGTGCCCGCCTCGATCTCCGTGACGCCGGCGCGCGCCAGCGCCCGGGCGATCACCACCTTCTCGTCGGCTGTGAAGGCGACGCCGGGAGCCTGCTCGCCGTCGCGCAGCGTGGTGTCGTTGAGAATGATTTGCACCCGCTGCGCGCCATCATGGCTGGCAGATCCGACGCCGGTGGAAGCGTGTCGCAAGGTATCGGACATAGGCAAACCGAATCGCTCCCTTGAGGAGCGTCTGCAATAGCGTTGAAGCAACGCACGTGCCATGTCCTGGCGGCATCACAGGGTTATGAAACGGAATATCGCAACAGTTCCAGACCGTTGCGGCTGCGCCACTTGCGCGGTGTCAGACCCTCCGGGTCCGACACCTTGGCTCCGGCGATTTGCGTCCCGCTGCAAGCTGCGGCCGCCCCGCCGTCGGCGCGGGTGCCGAAAGGCAACCCATGGGGCGGGAGACCGCCCCCTTTCATGCTTGCCGAGTAGGGCACTCGCGGCCGTCGTCAAGGACCTGCTGGACATGGCCGGCGATCGAACCTCAACCTTGCTGTGTTGGGAGCCGCCCGAGCCTGACCCGAAGTGGTGCCACCGAGCGCTGGTATCGGTCTGGCTGTGGGAGAATCTGGGGCTCGAAGTTCCGGAGTTGGGCCAGGAGCACGAGGGCTTCGGCTGGAGCCATCCCAAGCTGCACCCGGAGGCGCGCCGGAGCTCGTGCCAGTAGCGGTCGACGCGCCAGCAGTGGCGAGCAAGCTCAAGAGGAAGCGGAGGCCGTGCGCCTCAGATGAGCGACCAGCCGTTGTGCTCCCGCGGGCAAGCTGCTCAGGTGCCTCACGCAGATGGCAAGCCGGCGCGACGCCCAAGGGTCGCTCAGTCTGACGGCCTCGATGCGCATGCTGGGACGGCAGCGCGCGGCCGACGCCTCGGGCACGATGCCGACGCCGGCGCCCGCCTCGACCATGCGACAGATATGGTCGAAGCCGGTCACGCGCGCTCGGATCTGCAGCGTCTTGCCAAGCCTCGCCGCATGCCCGGCGATATGACGCTGCAACGCGCTGCCGGGAGGCAGACTGACGAAGGCCCGGTCCACGACATCGGCCAAAGCCAGTGCTCGCTTTCGTGCAAAGCCATCCCCCTGGGGGAGAACCAGAACAAGCGCGTCATCGCGAAACGGAAACTGCTCGATCGTGTCAGGCAAGGCGGCTGCGGAGGCAATGCCAACGTCGGCTGCGCCTGACGCAAGCGCCGCGGCGATATCGGCGCTCTCCCGCTCCTCGATGTCGAGGCTGATCGTGGGATTCGCAGCCAGGAACCTGGCAAGAACCTTCGGCAGGTGCTCGCTCAGCGCCGCCGTGTTGGAGACAAGCCGGACGCTGCCTGACAGTCCGCGCGCGAAAGCGCCAAGATCGCCGCGCATGCGCTCGACCTGCTGCAGGATGAGCCGCGCATGCTCGACGAGGCATTGACCTGCAGGCGACAGCGACACGCCGCGGCGATCCCGCACCAGAAGCGGAGCACCGAGGGCCTCTTCCATGCCGCGAACACGCGCACTTGCCGATGCCAGGGCGAGGTTCGATCTTTCAGCGCCGTGCGTGATGCTGCGCGCCTCGGCAACATGAAGGAAGAGCTTCAGATCGACCAGATCGAAACGCATGCCGGGCCTCCCTCTGCCTTCGTGTTGCACGTAGCCTAACTTCGAAACCTCCGCATTGCGAGTCGCTGCGCGATGGATCAGGGTCAGACCATGGCCGATTCAAGCCTCCTCTTCATTGTAGCCGTGTTCGTGCTGGCCGGGCTCGTCAAAGGCGTGATCGGGCTCGGGCTCCCGACCATCGCGATGGGCCTGCTGGCGGTCGTGATGCCGCCTGTCCAAGCGGCCGCGATTCTCGTCCTGCCGTCGCTGGTCACCAACCTTTGGCAGATGTTGGCGGGCCCCGCGCTGACGGTGGTGGCTCGCCGGTTGTGGCCGATGATGCTCACTGTTTGTCTTGGAACGTGGGCCGGCATGGGCTTTATGACCGGCACGACAGCGCGCTTCGGGACGGGGATGCTGGGCGTCGCCCTGGCCATCTATGCCGTCGGCGGACTGGCGGCGTTGCGGCTCCCCGCGCCTGGCATGTGGGAGCCGATTCTGTCGCCTGTGGTCGGCGGGATCACCGGGCTGATTACCGCGGCCACCGGCGTCTTCGTGATACCGGCCGTCCCCTACCTGCAAGCCATCGGCCTGGAGAAGCAGGAGCTCGTTCAGGCCCTTGGGCTTTCCTTCACCGTCTCGACGCTGGCGCTCACAGTGAATCTGGTCATCGAGGGAGGGCTTCACCTTTCGCTGGCGAGCGATACCCTCACGGGGCTTGCACTGGCCTGCGTCGGAATGTGGCTCGGTCAAGCGATCCGGCTGCGCCTGTCATCCGCAGCATTCCGCCAATCATTCTATGCCGGCTTGCTCCTGCTAGGCTTGTATCTGGCTGCCAGGTCGGCAGTCTGACTAATCCGAGGCCCCTCGTGGATGGCATTTCCCCTGGCCGTCCACCTTCGGGCGTGGCCAGACTGGCCGCCTGTGGCCGTCCTACCTCGCTGCGGTGCCGATGCGAGGCCCGCTTGAACCAAAGCTTAGCCGTGGCGTTAACGGGACGCTCAGAATCCGGCTCATTTGGTGAAAGGTGCCCTCATGTCACGGACCGTCGCACTCCTTACGTTGACCGGCACGCTGCTCGGCATGGCAACCCTTGCCCCCGCGGGCGCAGCGGAGCGCGAGCAGGTGCGTGCCGTCGTCAACCTGATCTCCGCGGT
>JBAPMW010000013.1:0-2233 GCA_049278815.1 Hyphomicrobiaceae bacterium | reverse complement strand
CATGCCGCCCGGCAGCTGCTGCCCCTGGCCGGTGGACGTCGTCGAGACGCCGACGATGAAGTCCCGCATCCCGTGCCAGGTGGCGAAGCCGGCGATGGCGAGCAGCGTCAGCGACGCCACGCCGATCAGCGTGTTGCGGCCCAGGATGTAGTCTGTGGCCGTGTGGAACGCCCTGGAGGACCTTTGCCAGAAGCCGCCTCTTTCCTCGCTGGACAATTCGGGTGATGTGGCAACCGGCATATAGGCAATTCCCTCGCTCGATCCCTCAAGGCCCGTTAACCATGCTAGCGGAAAGTGCTCCTGGTGTCGCGGGTTCTCATTCCTGTGTCTCCGCCCCGAGCTGAACCCAAGGTGAACCCAGGGTAATTTGACAAACGACGGCGACACCGCCAATCCTTCTGCAGGAGGATTGCGTTCCATGCGCGCCGTCCGGCACATCGTTGTGGTGCTGATCGCCTTCGCCCTGGTCCTCGTGCCGGCTGCGGGGCTCGCAAAGTTGCAGGCCATGCCGCAGGAGATGAGCGCCGGCGCATCGCAGGACGCGTGCCACTGCTGCGATCCGGCTCCCGCCAGCGTCGCGGACGTTTGCTTGCTGAAGTGCTGCAATGTGGCGGCGGTTCCGGTCGAGGCTCACGCATTCAGCGGGGTGCGGATCGTCTCCGCCGCCGACACCACCGCTGCGGCCCTCACGCCATTCGCACAGCAGCCGGACCTTCCCCCTCCCCGCTCGTAGCCTCGATCTCGTGCAGGTGTTGCGCTCGCCTGGCGGCTTGCCCGCGCGAGCCCTCCGACATTCCCCCCAATCGAGACGCAGGACGAGCGAGCTATGTCGCAACCGAATGGAAATGCAATCACGCGCCGTGCGCTGCTGGCGGGAGCCGCAGGCACCACCCTGGCCGGGCTGTTGCCGCGCGGCGCTTTCGCCGACGGCTTCAAGCTTACGGCGGCTCCGGCCAAGGCGATCCTCGGGCCCGGCCAACCGGAGACCGCAGTGTGGGCGTACAACGCAACGGTTCCAGGGCCGGAGCTCCGCGTGCGCCAGGGCGCGCGTGCGCGGATCGCCGTGGAGAACCGGCTGGCAGAGGACACGACCGTGCACTTCCACGGCGTCCGCCTGCCCAACGCCATGGACGGCGTGCCACATCTGACGCAGCGGCCGGTCGCTCCGGGCGAGACCTTCACCTACGCGTTCGAGGTGCCGGACGCCGGCACCTACTGGTATCACCCGCACGTCAACAGCGCGGTGCAGCTCGGCCGGGGGCTCTCGGGCCCCTTCATCGTGGAGGAGCGGGAGCCGATCGCGGTGGACCGCGATGTGGTCTGGATGCTGTCGGACTGGCGGCTCTTGCCCGACGGCCAGATCCGGGACGACTTCGGCAACATGCACGACAAGGCCCATAACGGCCGCGTCGGCGACACCGTGACGATCAACGGACGCGTGCCCCAGGCGTTCTCCGTGCGCCGTGGCGAGCGCATCAGGCTGCGGCTCATCAATGCTGCCAACGCCCGGGTCTTCGGGCTGCGGTTCGCCGGACATGCGCCGACGATCATCGCCTACGACGGCCAGCCTGTGAGCCCGCACACGCCGCCCGATGGCGCCGTGGTGCTGGGTCCGGCCATGCGCGTGGACCTGATTCTCGACATGACCGGCGGGGCGGGCGAGCGCTTCGAGGTCAGAGACGACTACTACCGCAGCCTTGCCTACAGGCTGGTCGACATCGTCTACGACGGCACCCCCTTGCGGGAGCAGCCGCCCGACAGCCCCATCGCGCTGCCGGCCAACACGATGCCCGAGCCCGACATCGCGAGCGCCGAGCGCCACGAGGTGACGTTCAACGGCGGCATGATGGGCCAGGCGATGATGCGGGACCGCGGCATGGGCAGCATGATGGACATGATGCAGATGATGCGCTCCGGCAAGATCTGGTTCATGAACGGCGTCGCCGTGACGGGGCACACGATGGCGCCGATGCTGACGCTGCCCCGCGGCCGCACGGCGGTGATCGCCATGAGCAACGAAACGACGTGGTGGCATCCCATGCACCTGCACGGCCATGCCTTCCGTGTCGTCAGCCGCAACGGCGCCCCCACCCGCTACCGCGAGTGGCAGGACACGGTGCTGGTGGCCCCGCGCGAGCGCGTCGAGGTTGCCTTCGTGGCCGACAACCCCGGCGACTGGATGTTCCACTGCCACGTCCTGGAGCACCAGGAGAGCGGCATGATGGGCGTGATC
>JBAPMW010000012.1:0-5825 GCA_049278815.1 Hyphomicrobiaceae bacterium | reverse complement strand
CGAATGCGGTTATGCTGGTGCCGGGTGTGTAGGCTCCTTCCCAAGCCTCACGCGCCGACATGTCCCCCTCCCCCTTGTGGGGAGGGGTTAGGGGTGGGGGACTCCCCACCTACGATGCTCTCCAATCCCCCACTCTGTCCGGGGGCGCGTCGAGCGGATGCTTTCAACCGACAAGAGACATATTGCTTTCCCCGTCGTATTGTTTTCCCATGTACTACGTCGCCGTCATCGAAAAGGAGCCGGACAGCGCTTTCGGCGTCTGGTTCCCGGATGTCGAGGGCTGCTTCTCGGCTGGCGATACGCTGGACGAGGCGGTCGCCAATGCGACCGCGGCACTGCGTCAGCATGCGGAGGCTGTCGAGAGCGAGGGCCGGCGGGTGCCGCCGGCGCGCTCCATCGAGGAGGTGCTGCTTGACGAGGATGTGGCTGCGTCCGTCGAAAGCGGCGCCGTGCTGTTCGCCGTCCCTTTGCTGGCTGACGCGGGCCGGACGGTGCGCATCAACATTTCGCTCGACAAGGCGCTGGTCGATCAGATCGACACGGCCGCTGCCGCAAGAGGGCTGACACGCTCGGCGTTTCTGGCGCAAGCCGCGCGGGAGAAGATCGGCGGTTAGCTGCAAGGATACCCTCTCCCCGCTTGCGGGGAGAGGGTTAGGGTGAGGGGCAGGAGCTTGCACCGACAGCGGAACGTGCTCTCCATTCCGGCCCTGTCCATGAGAGGTCAGCGCCCCTGGCTGCCCCTCACCCCATCCCTCTCCCCGCGCTGATGCAGTGCGTGGCGAGGTCGGCGATGCGCGGGGAGAGGGAGTCATCCGAACACCCCATGCACGAACCATTGCGGGTGCGCAGTGCCGTAGAGGCCGTGCCGGAACAGCCAGAAGCGGCGGCCGGCGGTGTCCTCTATCGTGTAGTAGTCGCGTTCGGCCTCGGCGGTGCGGCGCCACCACTCGGGAGCGATGCGCTCCGGCCCCTCGGCCTCGGCGACCTGGTGCATGACGCCGCGCCAGCGGAACTGACGCGGCGGGCCGTCGGGGATCAGGGCCACCACCTCGGCAGGCTCAGGCGTAGGCAGAAGGAGGATCGGGCGGGGGGCAACAGGTCCGCAGGCGACCGCCCCACTTGTCAAGGCGTTGGCATGGACAGCACCGGGCTCGGCTGCGCGCAGCGCCTCGGCGCGCTCGGGCAGGTGGCTCTGGCAGGGATGGATGCGGCGCACGGCGTCGGCGCCTAAACGCTGGCGCAGCCGGTCGATGAGCTGGGCCAGGCCGTCGGCGGGGGCTTCCGCCTCGCGCATGGCGAGGCTGGCCTGGCGCGGCGCCAGGGGCTCCGCTGTCCGCACATGGATGGCGGCGGCCTCGAAGCCGAAGCCGGCATCGAGACCGCCGCCGTCATGCAAGCGCTCAAGGCGCAGCGCGATCAGGCGGGCGATATGTGCGGGATCGCGGCTGGGGGCGGCCAGCGCCACATCGTGCGCCGTCACATCGCCGTCGACACGGAACAACAGGAGCCGCAACAAGCGCGCGCCAACATCATCCTGCGCGAGGCGGAGGGCGAGATCGTGGAGCAGGCGGGTTGCTGCGACCAGCACATGCTCGGCGCTGGCGATCGGCTCCAGAAACGATGCCTGCGCGCGGTAGACGGGTGGCGGGACGACGGGGTCAAGCGGCTCCGGTGCCCGCCCGAGCGCCTGATCGAGGCGCAGCAGGAGCTCGCCCGCGAACCGCGCGGCAAACGGTGCGCGCGGCTGATCCATGACAGCGCCGATGCGGCGGAAGCCGAGCCGACGCATGAGCGAGAGCGCGCCGACAGAGAACCGCAGCGCCGCCACCGGCAGATCGCGCAGCGCCGCGGCCTCGCCGCCGTCCGGGACGATGGCGCAAGACGCGGGGCCGTAGCGGGCGAGCGCCCAGGACGTGCCGGCCGTGCCCGCCAGGGCCAGGCGTGGCCGCAAGCCGAAGCCGCTGAGACGCCCGGCGAGATCGCGCAGCAGGGCCTCCTCGCCGCCCATGAGGTGCGCGCAACCGGCGATGTCGAGGAACAGGCCGTCGGCGCCGCCAGTCTCGCCCCATGTCTCGTCGTTCCATGGCGCGACGGTGGGCGTATAGCGCAGCGCCCACAGCGCGAGCCGGCGCAAAGCCGCGGCGTCGGCGGCGGGATCGGCCTCGCGCACCTGGAGATGCATCACCTTGGAGCGGGCGTTCGACAGCAGATCGCCCGCCTGCAGGCCGGCAGCCCCGGCGGCACGGTTGAGGGCCGTGATGCGGGCGCCGCCCTTGCCGGGCGCGACCAGCACAAGCGGCTGCCAGGGATCGACGGCTTGATCGACGGCTTCAGGCTGTGCGGCGGAGAAGCCTCGCCCCAGCAGCAGGCGCGCGATCGGCCACGCCGGCAGCCAGACGGAAACAATACGCGGCATGGTCCCACTCGATGAGCCATTCGCCCGGACGGCCATGGCGGCAGCGCTCCAGCGCGATGCGCCACCTGGGCTGTGCAAGCGCTCCGAAACGATCACGGCCGGCGGGGGCTGCGGCGATGCGCCAGCGGGTGGCCGCGGCGCCGGTGCCCGTCTGGCCCCCCGTCTGGCCCCCTGTCTTGCTTGGCGCGCCCAGGACGAGGAGCGGCGTGCCGCAGCTGGCGGCTGCAAGGTTGAGGCGGCGGCTCCCGGTGAGGCCCAGGGGCGCCTCGATGACGCCGGCCACCACAGAGGGCCGGGCGTCGGAGCCCAGCACCTCCTCCAGCGCCCACAGCGCATCCTTGTCGGAGCGGGTCTCGATGAGAACGAGCCGACTCGGATCGAGCCCGGCCTGGCCGAGGCCATGGCCGTAGGGGCGCCCGAAATGACCGAGCGCGCGGCGGGTTGCAACCAGGAAAGCGGGGCGTGTCGAGGTCAGCCGATCACCGGCTTCGCCGACCAACGATGACGAAACGGCGCGCGCCGCAGCGTCCCCTCCCCCCTTGTGGGGGAGGGACAGGGTGGGGGGGATTGCAGAACCTCGGAGGGAGGGAGTCCCCCCACCCCTAACCCCTCCCCACGTCGTGTCGAAGACGCGCCTTCGGCACGATGGGGAGGGGGATCCGCGCATCGCCTGCCTCGCTGTCCAGTTTCGTCTCAGACCCCTCGCATCTGCGCTGGTGTGAAGCTCGGAGCGATGAGGCGAGGGGTCTGACCCCGGTGTGGCTCCGGTTCCGGCTATAGCCATGAGAGCAGCGACAAAACCGAACGCGGCCGGCCGGTCCCCATGGGTTGCACCGAACACCTCATGCAGCACGCCGCCAGCGAGGCCGGGCGTCGGCAGATGGGCGTGAATCTCGGGGGCACCCAGCGACAGGCACACAGCGGCACCATGCCTCTCCTGCGGCTCAAGCTGCGCCAGTTGCAAGCGCAGCGTGGCGAGCCGGGCGCACCTGTCCGCGATCGGGGTCAAGACAGCCCGAGGGTGGCCCCGAGGATGGCCGGTGATGTCCGTTGTGATGTCCGGTGCAGGAAGCATTGGATTGGTCTCAGATCGAGATAAGAACAAAAAAGGAACGAAATGTCAAGCCTGAGTCCTGAATACGCAGGAGGCAAACGAGAGCTGCAGCCCATCAATGCCGCGCGCCAGAGCTCAAAGAGATCAAGAGAGCATGCAGTCCGCCACTTTCACGAGGCTGTCCCCCCGGAGGATCACTCTCCGGGGACGGCCAGCGCGGCAAAGTCGCGGACGACTTGGTCGTAGACCGGGCGCTTGAATGGAACGATGAGGTCGAGCAGCTCATCGAGCCTGGCCCAGCGCCAGGTGTCGAACTCGGGCTTATGGCCCGGCTGCGCCAGCACCACCTCCTCATCGCTGCCCAGGAAGCGGACAGCGAACCACTTCTGCCGCTGGCCCCGGTAACGGCCACCCAAGGCCTTCCCCGCTCCCTGCGGGAAGTCGTAGGTGTACCAGCCGGCACTTTCCCCGACGATACGGACCGAGCAGATGCCGGTCTCCTCGTAGAGCTCGCGCAAGGCGGCCTGGGCCGGGTCCTCGCTGGCATCGATGCCGCCTTGCGGCATCTGCCACCAGGCGCCAAGCCCCTCGAGGTCAGCGGGCGTGTCGGAGCGCCGGCCGATCCAGACCTCGCCAGTCCGGTTGATAACCATGATGCCAACATTACGACGATAAGCCAACTGAGCCGCTGTCATGAGGGCGAGGGCCTTTCTTGATCCCTTTCGAAGGGTCTCTGGGAAGGTCGGAGGTGCCGATCGTCTGCCGAGCCATATGCCAGAGACTCGGCTGCAAAAAGGCCTGGGCTGCCGCGTGGCGGCCCAGGCCTTGGGAGAACTCACACCGCGGAGCGGCGCTGCGCTACTTCGACGGCGCCGTGGCCTCGGGCGCCGATGGGGCCGGCGCGGCCTTTTTCGTGTCGGTCGCGGTGGGCAGCGGCTCGCCGCGCAGCATCTTCAGCGCATACTGCAGCTGCGTGTCCTGGTCGGGCTCGCGCGGCACGTAGCTCGACGAGCCGGTACTTTCCTTGGCATCCTTTCCATCATTCTTGAGGTGGCGCGGAAGGGCCGCCTCGCTCGGAGCCCGCTGCGGCGCCTTGGTCTGCAGCTCGGGCGGCAGCACCTGCTCCACCTCGATGTCGGGCGTGATGCCCTTGGCCTGGATCGAATTGCCGGAGGGCGTGTAGTAACGCGCCGTGGTCAGGCGAATGGCGCCGGCCTCCTTGCCCAGCGGTATGATGGTCTGCACCGACCCCTTGCCGAAGGAGCGCGTGCCGACGACGGTCGCCCGCTTGTGGTCCTGCAGCGCTCCGGCGACGATCTCGGACGCCGACGCAGACCCGCCGTTGATGAGCACCACCACCGGCTTGCCGTCGGCGATATCGCCGGGCCGGGCGTTGGCGCGCTGGGTCTCCTCCGCCACCCTTCCCTTGGTGAGAACGATCGCGCCCTTGTCGAGGAAGGCATCCGACACGTTGATCGCTTGGTCGAGCAGCCCACCGGGATTGTTGCGCAGATCGAGGACGAAGCCGCGCGGGGCGCGGCCCAGCTCCTTCTTCAGCTCATCCACCTTCCTCACGAGGTTGGCGTACGTCTGCTCGTTGAAGGTGGAGATCTTGACGTAGATGATATCTCCTTCGAGCCGCGCCTTGACCGCATTGATCCTGATCACGTCGCGCCTGATCTTCACCTCGAACGTCTCGTCCTTGCCCTTCCGCAGGATCGTCAAGGTGATCTCTGTGCCCACGGGGCCGCGCATCTTCTCGACCGCGTGCTCCAGCGTGCCGGAAATCTGGTCCCCGTCGAGATGCGTGATGAGGTCGTTGGCCTGCAGGCCGGCCTTCGCCGCCGGCGTGTCGTCGATCGGCGACACCACCTTGACGAAGCCCTGCTCCATGGTGACCTCGATGCCGAGCCCGCCGAACTCGCCCTTGGTCTGGACCTGCATGTCCGTGAAGGACTTCCTGTTGAGGTAGGCGGAGTGCGGGTCGAGCGCCGACAGCATGCCGTTGATGGCCGACTCGATCAGCATTCCGTCGTCGGGCTTCTCTACGTAGTCGGAGCGCACCCGCTCAAGAACGTCGCCGAACAGGTCGAGCTGGCGGTAGATCTCGGAGTTGCCGGGCGTCGCCGAGTAGGTGCGCGTGACGTTGAGCACGGTGGTGGCACCGGCCAGGCACGCGAGAACCATGAATACCCAGAACGCGAGGTCAGACTTGCGCGTCATTTTGCTTCTACCACCCTTCGAGAGGTATCCGCCCACCAGGGGTCAGGATCAATGGGCCGCTGGTCTTTGCGAAACTCAACGGTGAGGACCGGACCGCCCTCCTGCGCCGCCGGAGACTTCGCAGCCATCGCA
>JBAPMW010000011.1:0-1684 GCA_049278815.1 Hyphomicrobiaceae bacterium | reverse complement strand
CTGGGACTGCGCCGGGGCCGGGGGCCATGTCATCAGAGGTAAACAGTCCAGAGCGGTGGCGGGCACTGGCCGCAGAGGCGCTCGACATCGCGAAGGAACTCACCGACCCCGTTGCAAAGCAAGTCATGATTGCAATCGCTGAGAAGTACGTGCAGCTTGCCGAACGTGCCGAAAGGCGCACGAAGGAGAGCGAGCCCAAGTAAGGCGATGCGCAGGCACACCTGCCGCAGGATTGCCTGGATCTGTGCTGGAACGGAGCATTGCTGAAGGTGTTGACTCCTTTATGCCAACGCCAAACCTCTTGAACGATCCGGCGCATTGGCGGCGACGCGCAGAAGAGATGCGCAACATCGCGGATCAGCTCGACGATCCGGTAGCCAAGCAGAAAATGCTTGAAGTGGCTGAGCACTACGAGCAGATCGCCGCCATTGCCGAGAACCGCCCTGTTGCTGGCAAGCAGAGCAAGCCGTAACGGGCAGGAGTCTCGCGCGCGTCGCGCGACAGGCCCCTCGCTCACCAATCTTCGGCGGGACGGCCAGCATGGCCGCCCCTCAAGCTGGTGGCCGCAAACGACCAGTGACACGAGCCCCCGCCCGGCTCACGCTGTGGCGGGGTTTTGTTTTTGGGTCGGAGCCCGATGTGCGCGCCCCTTTATCAAAATCCGGGCGCCTACGTCTCGAATGGTGCCTTGCAGCAGACAATCTGCAGCCAACCGCGTGCGGCATGCCTAGTATTGCGCTTGCCAGACATCATCGGTTCGTCATATTTTTCTCGATAGATCTGTCCGCCCACGGTGGCAATCGCCAGAACCTGCCGTGGGACCGGCTTCGCGCCGACCTAACGAGCGTGCGGGGTCGGGCCAGAACATCTTCCGAATGGGTGGCCCTTGAGTTCACACACCAAGCTCATCGACACGATCATCAGGCTACTTTGTCGGGATGAGCGATTACGTCACGCCTACCTCAGACAACGCTGGCAGGGAGTGGCCGAATGGAGCAGCCAACGCGTATTCGGTGACCGAATCCATCCGCCGATTGTTGTGCGGCCGGTTCGTCCGAGGCCCAAATCACTGGCCAACGCACTGATTGAGACGGGACCAGATCTGTCCCGCCTCCAGAGGTTCGGTGCTGCAATCAGGGCCTGCGACCAAGCTGGCACGCGTTCCCATCCCAATAGGCATTGTAGCCGCACTGATTGAAGTCGCTGCGCAGCTGGCGTCGCCCGCGGTAGGTGTCGTCATCGTAGCGGTCGTCGCCGTAGTAGCGGTACACCCTTCGGTCGCGGTAGTCGTAATCGTCGTCGTCGTCGTAATAATTCGGTCCGAAGTACACGCCGCCGCCCGGAAGCTCGATGGCGACCTGAGCAGAGGCAATGCCGTGACCTGTCACGAGCGTGGCGCCGCTCATGACGGCCGCCAGTATCAGTTGACGCATGGTGCCTTTCCTTCTCTCAACCAGTTCTGTCAGTAACCATACCGAGCCGAGAAAGTTCCGGTCGCGGCGCAGCTTCGGGCGTGGTCGATGATCTTGATCCCCGCGCGCTCCGGCTCGCAGGGTTTTTGTTTGGCTCCCCGCTATTTCACGTGGGTAGCCTGAGGTCGAGCTTGCCGGCGATCAGGTAGGTGATTGCCTTCAGGGTTCGGGTCGAGCGGTATCCGCGAGCCTTGGCCTTGGCGGCCTGGACG
>JBAPMW010000010.1:0-10599 GCA_049278815.1 Hyphomicrobiaceae bacterium | reverse complement strand
CGGCGCATGGGGTCAGACCCGCAGGGTCTGACCCCGGCTGCCGTTGACGCGATCCGATGATGACCGCCTCCGAAGGCACCTTTGACCCGGTGACGTATGCAATGCCTTTGCGGCGTCTGTTGCGGCTGCGCCGCAGCGGGATGAGGCGAAGCTATTCGGGCATCTGGTATTTCGCCTGGGGCTGGATTGGTCTGTTTTGTGCGAGCTTGCTGGCCATGGCAGTCTTCCCGGCCAGCGCCAGGAGGATGATCTGGAGCCTCTCGCGGTCGCTTGGCTTGTCATACGAGACAATGGATCTCCTGTTTTTCGCAACCGTTCTGACGGTCTTCCTCGCCGGGATCGTGCTCAATCGGCGGCTCCTCCGCGCAGAGAACAAGACCCGCATCGATTTCGACAGCGCGATCACTCTTCGCCCCGTCGCCAATGGACTGCATTTCGCGGGGAAGCAGCTGGAGTACATCGTCAAGTGGGCCGGCATTCATGAGCTGTTGCGCGAGCCCGACGGCATCGTTGTCGTCTGCGGCGGCATGTTTTTCCTCGTGCCTGATCGGGCGTTCGCGACAGTTGACGCCCGCCACGCCTTCCTCGATCACGTGAATGCTCACCTCACGCCCGAGGCGCGGGCCCGAAGCGAGACGGAGTTGCAACGTGCGCGCCGGCAATAAAGCCCCCTCGCAACGCCAGCTGCGCGTCGGCGAGCTCATTCGCCACGCGCTGGCCGAGATGCTGACGCGCGGCGAGATCCACGACGACGTACTGGCCGAGCACGTGGTGACGGTCTCCGAGGTGCGCATGTCGCCCGATCTGCGGCTCGCCACCATCTACATCATGCCGCTCGGCGGCAAGGACATGAAGCCGGTGCTGGAGGCCCTCGGCCGGCATCGCAAGTACATCCGCGGCGAGATCGCCCACGTGGTCAATCTCAAGTTCGCCCCGGACATCCGCTTCCTGGCCGACGAGTCGTTCGACGAGGCGCAGCGAATCGAAGAGATTTTCCGCTCGCCCCGGGTCGCGCAGGATCTCAAGAAGGCCTGAGCCGCCGCCGCCTCCCTGAGAAGCGCTCCGCCAACCCCTCGCCAAAGGCAGGCCGATGACACGCCGCAAGAAGGGCAACCCCGTGCACGGCTGGCTGGTGCTGGACAAGCCCGTGGGCATGACGTCCACCCAGGCCGTCGGCGCGGTGCGGCGCGCGTTCGGCGCGCAGAAGGCCGGCCACGCCGGCACCCTCGACCCGCTCGCCACCGGCATCCTGCCCATCGCGCTCGGCGAGGCGACCAAGACGGTTCCGTATGCCGTCGACGGGCAGAAGGAGTACCGCTTCACCGTGCGCTGGGGCACCGAGACCGACACCGATGACGCCGAGGGGCGAGCCGTGGCAACGAGCGACCACCGCCCGGACCGCGCCGCCATCGAGGCGCTGCTGCCGCGCTTCATCGGCGAGATCATGCAGACCCCGCCCGCCTTCTCCGCCGTCAAGGTCGCCGGCGAGCGCGCCTACGACCTGGCTCGCGCCGGCGAGGTCGTGGAGCTGGAGCCGCGCCCGGTCGCGATCAACGTGCTCGACCTCGTCGAGTGCCCCGACCCGGATACCGCTGTATTCGCCGCCCGGTGCGGCCGCGGCACCTATGTCCGCGCTCTCGCCCGCGACATGGGCCGCGCGCTCCGCTGCCACGGACACGTCACGGCGCTCCGTCGCACCCGGGTCGCCTCCTTCACGGAGGCCGACGCCGTGACGATGGACGGGCTCGCCGCTGCGGCCGAATCGGGCGAGCACGCCCTGCAGGCCCTCCTCCGCCCCGTCGAGACCGCGCTGGCCGAGCTGGCCGTCCTCAGGGTGAGTCGCGAGGACACCGTCCGCCTTCTGCGCGGTCAGTCCGTCCTCGTGCGCGGCCACGACCTGCCGCCGTCGGGACCGGCCTACGCCACGTGCAAGGGCCACCTCGTGGCACTCGGCCAGATCGAGAAGGGCCAGCTGCGGCCGACGCGCGTGTTTAATTTCGGCGGGGGTGGATAGGGCGATTTGGAGGACCGCCTCGGTCGCCCGGTTGCAAATGACGACGTTCGCCCCAGCGAGCCCGCGGCGCCCGCGCCACGGCCTCACGCGGCCAGGAGTACGAGCGTGATCATGGTAGCGCCCAGCAGGTTCATGGTCGCGTGCGCGACAATTGGCACGACGAGATTGTCGGTGCGCCAACGCAGGATTCCCAGAAGCACGCCAATCAGGCCGGTGCCGACCACCCGTTCCCAGCCAAAGCCCGGCGCGTGGCAGAGCCCGAACAGGACGGACGTGAGGACGATGGCGCCCGCGGCGCCGAGGCGTGTCGCCGCCAGGCCGCGGTAGAGGAAGCCGCGATAGAACATCTCCTCGGCGATTGGGGCCGCGACCACCATTCCGGCCCAAAGACTGATGAGGACGGCGGCGGTGCCGAATTCCGCTTGTGCGCCTGTCAGCGTAGCGGGAAGCGCCTGCACGGACTCGGCGCCGAGAGCGGCCTTCAGCCTCGAAAGAGCGAAGTAGAGAGCGCCGAGCATGACATAGCCGAGGATGCCGAGACCCATGGCGCCCAGCACGCCGCGCGCGCCGGGCCGGGTCACGGCCAGGTACGCGAGGACCGGCTTGCGCGCCGCCGCTATGGCCACGACGACGGTGAGCGCGAGCAGAATGTGCGAGAGCGGCAGCAGGTCCGCGAGCTTCGGGAGAGGGGCGACCGCCCCGGTCCAGCCGACCACCTTGCCCATCAGGAGATAGCTGAAGGTGGCGAGAACACCGACGGCCCCCCATGCGAGCGTCGCGACCGGTCCGAGCGGCGGCGTGGAGATCGGCGCAGCCGCCAGTGCAAGCGATCCGCGGCCTTGGCTCATGCGCTTCCCCCGTGGCAGAGCATCAATCGCGAAGGGTGCAACTCCGTCGCAGCCGACACTCTTGCCGCCTGCGCACGCGTCGTCAATGCCGCGGAGCCGGTGCAGGTAGCCTAGGATATCATCAGCATCAGCCGGGCCGCCTGGGAGCCGATCGGCACAGATCGGCGCCAGGCGCGTTCGACCTATTGCGCCCTCAAGACCCGGCGCTCGCCTCGTCGAGCAGCTGCACCGCATCGGCATCCAACCGAAGCCGCGTCGCGGCGATCAGCTCCTCCAGCTGCGGCAGGCTCGTCGCGCTGGCGATGGGGGCGGTGATGCCGGGGCGGGCCATGAGCCACGCCAGGGCCACGCTGGCGGGTGCGGACCTGGTGCCAGCGGCCACCTCGTCCAATGCGGCCAGGATGCGCCTGCCGCGCGCGTTGAGCATCGCCTTGGCGCCACCGCCGCGCGGGCTTTTGCCGAAATCGGCCGCGGAGCGGTACTTGCCCGTCAGGAAGCCGCTGGCAAGCGAATAGTACGGGATCACCCCGATCTCCTCCTCCAGCACCAGCGGCTCCAGCGCCTCCTCGAAGCCCCGGCGCTCATAGAGGTTGTAGTGCGGCTGCAGGCTCTCGTAGCGCGGCAGGCCCTTCTCGGCGCTCACCCGCAGCGCCTCGGCCAGCCGCGGCGCCGTGTAGTTGGACGCGCCGATGGCACGGGCCTTACCCTGTTTGAGCAAGGTCTCGTGTGCCGCCAGCGTCTCCTCCAACGGCGTCGCCGGGTCGTCGCGGTGCGACTGGTAGAGGTCGATACAGTCCGTCTGAAGTCGGCGCAGAGAGGCCTCGCACCTGGCGATGATGCGATCACGCGCCAGTCCGCCCTTCGGCTGGTCCCAGCCGACCTTGGTGGCGATGACCACCTTGTCGCGCCCGCCGCGCGCCTTGAGCCAGTTGCCGATCACAGTCTCGGATTCACCGCCCTTATGGCCCGGCACCCACGTCGAGTACGTATCGGCCGTGTCGATGGCGTTGAGCCCGGCATCCACGAAGCGGTCGAGCAGCTTGAACGAGGTGGCCTCGTCGGCAGTCCAGCCCAGCACGTTGCCGCCGAGCATCAGGGGGGCGATCTCCAGCCCCGACTTGCCGAGCTTGCGTTTTTGCATCCAGTCTCTCCGCTTCTGTCCCGCCCGCGCCGAGCCCACCGGGCCGCCACCATGCGGCGCCCCGGCAACCGGATCAAGGGCGGCTTGTGAAGCCAAGGACGGCTCAGACGAGCTTCCAGTCCAGCGCGATCTCCGCGTTGAGAACCTTGGAGATGGGGCAGCCGGCCTTGGCGCCCTGGGCGATCATCTCGAATTGCGCGCGATCGATGCCCGGCACCTTTGCCTCGAGCGTCAGGGCGGAGCGCGAGATCTTGAAGCCGGGGCCGTCGGATTCCAGCGTCACACGGGCCGTGGTGGCGATGCTCTCCGGCTGGAAGCCGGCGGCGGTGAGCGCAAACGCCAGCGCCATGGAGAAACAGCCCGCGTGCGAGGCGGCCAGCAGCTCCTCGGGGTTGGTGCCCTTGGTGTCGCCGAAGCGGGTGTTGAAACCGTAGGGCGTGGTGGAAAGGGCGCCGCTCTGGGTCGTGAGCGTGCCCTTGCCCTCCTTGCCGGTGCCCTGCCAGTGGGCGTTGGCGGTCCTGGTGATCGCAGCCATGGCGTCGCTCCTCTTGCTTTGCGGGCAGGCCCCTCGTGCAATGCGGACCGGCGGACCGGCCCGGCGCGGGCCAGATATCGGCGAAGGTAATGGCTGCACCGCCGCAGGCAATAGCCTGCCCGGACCGCGGGCCGGGGCCACCGCTCACTATTTGGTGCGGTGGCTACTTCTCGTCCTTCCCGGACGGCTGCGAGACCCAGCCGTCGCCCACATCGGGAGCGGAGGGGAACAGGCTGCCGGGCTCGCCGGGACGGGTCACCGGCGAGCTTGAGGCGCGCGCGCCCCCATCGGAGCGTCTGCCACCCTTGCGCGGCGGGGGCGGCGGCTGCTCGGGCAGGACGGGGAACATCTCGCGCGTGAAGCTCGGCGCCAACCCGGAAAACGGATTGACTATGATCTGCGGGTTCTCCAGGCCGCCGTGCACCCCAAAGTTCCAGGCGAACACGCCCTCACGGTTCGGCCCGGTGAGCAGGTCGCCGAGGATCGGCACGTCGGAAAACATCTGGTTCACTGCCGCGAGCGGCGTGAAGGTTCCGGTCAAGTACACCTTCCTGGTGCGGAAATCGATCCGGCCGCTCATGGTCGCACTCATAAGCGGGCCCTTGATGGCGCTGTTGTTCATGACGAACTGCCCGGCGCCGACCGAGAACGGCACCCGCAGGCTGTCGAACTCGATCTTCTCGCGCACCACGGCGCGCTTGCGGCCTTTCGGACCGGGCGGCCCCTCAACGGAGACGGCGTCGCCCAGCAGGTGGAAGCTCCTCGCCGACAGCACGCCCGTCCTCTCCGCCAGACCCTTGCCGTCGATGTTGACCTCCAGGTGCATGTCGCCGCCGAGGGCATGTGGCAGGAAGCCGACGAGCTTGAACACCTGGCCGGCATCGTTGGATCGAGCGACCAGAGTGCGCGGGCGGCCGGGCTCGGGGCGCACCACAGCCTCCAGCTGCTTGCCGCCGGCAAGGCTCGCGCGCATGTCGAGCTGGTTCAGCTTGTTCGCCCGCTTCTGCATGCTGAGGCGCACGCTGCGTGCCGAGGTCTCGAAGAAGCCGATCACGGTATCGAACTCGGCCCGCAGATCGAGACCCGGGCGGTCCTTTTTCGCCTTCTCGTTGGGCACGAAGAAGAAGGACTTGAAAAGATCCTTGCCGTCGAAGGTGGGGCCTTTGGCCGTCACCTCCCAGACGTTGTCCGAGCGCAGCTTGCCGCGGGCCTCGAAGTTGCTCACCACGTCGAGCGAGAACTGGGGAAAGCGGTACGCGCGCGCGCGCATGGTCTCGTCCATGCCCATCCAGCCGACCAGTGCGATGCCGTCGCCGTCCAGCCTGAAGTTGCGCAGCTCGAGGGGGTAGCCCGCGGTGCCCTTGGCGATGTCGAGCTCAAGCACTGCCCGGCGGCCGACCGGCTTGCGCCATCCCAGGCTTTCGAGCGCCAGCTCGGCGTTCGCCAGATTCGCCCGCATGTGCACGTTATGCTCGCCCTTGGCATCCTGCGTGACGGCAACCTCGACGCTGACCTCCCCGCGCACGAGGTCGTTGATGTCGAGACCCAGATCGGTGCGCTCGGTCTCGTACAGAACCGCGGCGATGCGCAGGGGCGGCTGCTTCTCGGCGGGCGCGCCGTAGACATGCTGCCAAGTGAGCGTGGCCGGCACGTTGCCGACCATGAACTTGCCCTTGGCCTCGAAGGCGCTGGGAGAAATCTCGACGTCGACATTTATGCCCTGGATGTCGCGATCCCCGAGCACCTTGGGCACCTTGGCGTCGCCGATGCGCAGCCGGCCCTCCACGGCGGCCTTGTGGAGCTGGGGCTGGGGCTCCAGCGGCACATCGATGGTGAGGTTCCCCTCGACCGTGCCTTCGCTCCCGGCAAGCGATACGCCCGTGTCCTTGAGCGCGCCCGGCGCCTCGTGCTGCAGGATGTCCAGGGCCAGCGACAGGGGCCCCTGGGCTTTGATGGCGAGGCGGCCGTGCCGCGCCAGAGATTCGCCGATGTCGGCCGAGAATGTGCCCTTCAGGGTGAGCTTGCGGCCATCGGCCGCCGGCTGGACCGCCTCGGGCACCGAGATCTCGACGGTTGTGTTCTCGACCCGCAGCAGCGCCCGCGGGACCTCCAGGGCCGGCCATCCGTCCATCGCGGCGAGCTGCAGGTTGGAGCCCTCAAGCGCCAGGGTGAAGCGGTCGCCGTCGCCGACCGGCGTCCAGCCGTCCGGCACTTTCGCACCGGCGCGCATGATCTTGAAGCTGCCGCCGTTCACCTCGCCGTGGGTGAGCTTCTGCGCGGCCCAGATGCGGCTCTGCGGCGCCAGCCAGCTCGGCCACAGCGTCTTGAAGAGGCCGACCGACATGGCGCCGATCTTGCCGTCCAGGCGTGCCTGCACGGCGCCGCCGATGTCGGAGATCTCGCCCTCAGCGCTCGCCTCGGCACCGCCGGCGCGGATCACGAACCGCTCCAGGGCGATCCGCCCATGCCCGGGGGCAATAAAGCCGACCGCTGACAGCTCATCGATCGGCAGCCGCATGGGCGCCTGCGGGTCTGCGGCCACCCAGCCTTCGGTCGCCTTGATGTCGAAGGTCCAGCGCGGGCCTTCCGCACCCTGCGCGGTGTGCACGAAGGCGCCGGCGAGCTTGATGCGCCCCTCGCCCCAGGTCAGCTCCGACCGCACGATACGGAGCGTGCGGGCCTCGCCATCGTAGGCGAGCTCGACATGCCCGCCGCCGATCTGCATCGGCGTGGCCTTGGGGCCGGGCAGGGCGATGTTGCCGCTGGCCGCATTGACGGCGATGGTGCCGCTCAGCAGCTCACCAGCGTCGGAAATCTCAAGCTCGGCCTCGGCCGAGACCGGCAGATTGAAGCCTTCAAGGGCCAGCAGATGCGGGAACGCAAGCGCCAGCGCGCGTGGAACCAGCCCCTTGACCGACAGCGTCAGCTTGAGCGCCTTCTCCCTGACCTGCTCGTGGCTGCGGAAGGTAAGCTCCCACGCGCCGTCGGGGGATTCGATCTTGGCCCGCCCGGCAATCGAGCTGCGGGTGCGGCGGTGCTTGAGGTCGACGTCAAGCTCCGGCACCTGCCAGACCGTCTTGCCCCGGCCGGTGTCGATGACGACAGTTGCCGCCCGCAGCCCGACCTCGCGCAGGTAGGCGCCGGCATTGTCCCGCCGGCGCGCTCGGGCAGAGGCCTCGGCCAGCACCTTGACGAGATCGATACGGCCGAGCAGCGTATCGCTGTCAACCGGCGACCCGGTGGCGGGTGACGATGGCGGCGATCCGGCCTGCAGGCTCGTCGTCACCTTCGGCGCCTCTGCTGCTGCGGGCGTCGTGCCGGGCGAAAACTTGAGCGAGAGCGTGCCGTCGTCGGCGTAGAACAGCACGAGCCGCGCCGACGTCAGGTCCAGACTCTCGACCGCGATGCGCCCGCGCAGCATGGCCGTCCTGCTGAGCGACACGGCCACCGAGGGGGCCGCTACGAGGGTCTCTCCGTTCTCGTCGCTGACGCGCACGTTCCGGAGCTCGAACTGGATGAGGCCCCGGCCGTTGAGGCTGAGCGCGACGCTTTCTATCTTGACCCCAGGTCCGGCCAGCTCCTCGGCGATGGCGCTCTCGATCGGCCCCGCCAGGAAGCTCAGGGGCACAGGGCCGAAGATCAGCCGGACATAGAGGAGGCCGAGGGCGACAATGACGACGAGTGCAAACGCGCCGATGCTTCTGCCGAGGAGCGACAGCCAGCTGCGTCGGGCGTGCGGCCGCGTGCGGGCTCGCACGGCCGGCAACCGCGCTGCCGAAGGTGCGCCCGTGCGTCTGGCCCCCCCGGTCCTGGTCACGCTGCTCTCTCGATCCGTCAACAATCTCAAGCGGCCACCGCTGCGCGCGCGACTGGTATGGTTACCAGATGCCCCTCGCGCCCCGTTCTCGGCCCCGGTGCCGGAACGGCGCCGTGGGTCGGCTTCAGCTTCACCTCTCGGAGGTCAGCACGCTTCACGTAGCAGACGCGTAGCAGAATTGGGTGCAAAAAAGCGACTAAAGGAAGGCGTCGTCCCCATCGCAACCGCTCACTATGGTGAGCGGCGCGTTCCGTGCTAGAGACGACGTCGGGACGTTGGTGTCAGTCGCAAATGAGCTAGTCGCTGTAGGATGGCGGGCGCGCGTCGGGGCGGGGGTAGATCTCGGAGGGGGATGTCTTGGTCTTCAGCAGAAAGCCTGGCTCGGCGATGAGCGTTGGCCAGCCCTTGCCGCGCCAGCGCGGGCGCGAGGCGGTGTCAGTCTCCGTGATCGGCCCGGACCTCATCGTCACCGGCAACCTGGAGACGCAAGGCGAGCTGCTGATCGACGGCGACGTGCAGGGCGATATCTACGCCAGCCGCATCGTCCTCAGCCAGCAGGCGCGCGTGGTGGGCGAGCTGGTGGCCGACGAGATCATCATCGGCGGCATCGTCCAGGGCTCGATCCGCGGCAACACCGTGACATTCCAGACCGCCAGCCGCATCGAGGGCGAGGTGTATCACCGCAAGCTGGCGATCGAGCAGGGCGCCTATTTCGAGGGCAAGTCGCGCCGCTCCGAGAACCCGACCGGGCAATAGCGCTACGCTGCGCATCGGGCTATGCACCCTCAAGCTCCGCCTCAGTCCTCCTGAAACGCCGCCTCCCGCGTCTTGCGGAACCGCGGCACCACGATAAGGAGCACCAGGCCGACGGTGGCCAGGATGAGGCCCAGCGAGATCGGGCGCGTGAGGAAGATCGTGGGATCGCCCTCGGAGATCACCATGGAGCGGCGCAGATTCTCTTCCATCAGGGGGCCGAGCACGAAGCCCAGGATGAACGGCGCGGCCTCGCAGCCGAGCTTGAGGAAGATGTAGCCGAGCAGCGCGAAGACGGCAGTCAGCATCAGCACGAACGGGGTCTGCTGCACGCTGTAGGCGCCGACGCAGCACAGCACCAGGACCGAGGGAAACAGGATGCGGTAGGGGACGCGCAGCATGCGTACCCAGATGCCGATCAGCGGCAGGTTGATGACGATCAGCATCAGGTTGCCGATCCACATGCTGGCCACCATGCCCCAGAACAGCTCGGGCCGCTCGGCGATGACGGAGGTGCCGGGCGCGATGCCCTGGATCACCATGGCGCCCATCATCAGCGCCATCACCGGGTTGGAGGGCAGGCCGAGGGTGAGGAGGGGCACGAACGAGGTCTGCGCCGCGGCGTTGTTGGCGGATTCCGGCGCGGCGACGCCCTCCACCGCGCCCTGGCCGAAGCGCTCGGGCGTCTTGGAGATGCGCTTCTCCAGCACGTAGGCCGCGAACGAGGAGAGCACCGCGCCGCCGCCCGGCAGGATGCCGAGGACGGCCCCGAGCCCCGTCCCCCGCAGCACCGCCGGCCAGGCCTCGCGGACCTCCTGGCGGCTGGGCCACAGGCTGCCGACGGTGTAGCGCACGGTGCGCTCCAGCGCCGAGCGGTCGAGATTGCGCATGATCTCGGCGATGCCGAACAGGCCCATGGCGACGGGGATGAAATCGATGCCGTCGTAGAGCAGGCCGATGTCGAAGGTGTAGCGCAGCGCGCCGCTCTGCGTGTCGGTGCCGACGATGCCGAACAGCAGGCCGAGGAGCACCATGCCGACGGCCTTGACGGCGGAGCCGTGCGCCAGCACCACTGCCGCCACCAGCCCGAACAGCATCAGGGCGCAGTATTCCGGCGACACGAAGCGGTCGCCGACGGCGGCCAGCGCCGGGGCGAAAGCGGCGAGCACCAGCGTGCCGGCGCAGCCCGCGATCAGCGAGCCCACCGCGGCGATGGAGAGCGCCGCGCCGGCGCGCCCGCGCCTGGCCATCTGGTAGCCGTCGATGCAGGTGACGACCGAGGAGGATTCGCCGGGCAGGTTCACCAGGATCGCCGTGGTCGAGCCGCCGTACTGGGCACCGTAGTAGATGCCGGCCAGCATGATCAGCGCGCCCAGCGGCGGCGCGCCGTAGGTGACGGGCAGCAGCATGGCGATGGTGGCGACGGGGCCGATGCCCGGCAGCACGCCGATGGCGGTGCCGAGCAGCACGCCGATGAGGCAGAAGCCCAGG
>JBAPMW010000009.1:0-5720 GCA_049278815.1 Hyphomicrobiaceae bacterium | reverse complement strand
GGTAGCCATGCGGCCAGGACGTCGGCGCATCGATCGGCAGCCGGAGGTTTGCATCGCCACCATCGTGCTCGAAGCCGAGCCGCACGATCTCGGCATCGACCGCCGCCACGATCGCCTTCTGCGCCGCGCTGATCTTGTCGCGCGTCTCGGCCGTGCCGCCGACGATGTTGAGCGCGCCCCAGGTGAGCAGGCACGCGATCGGATTCAGGTCCGACGCGTACACGTCGCAGCCGATGCGTGCCGCCTCGAACGGAATTGAGCCGCCGCCGCAGAACGGGTCGCCCACGCGCGGGCGGTAGCCGAAGCGGCGCTCACCCAGCTCGCCGATCAGCTCGGCGATCGAGCGCGCGCCGGTGCCGAGGTGCGCATTCACCTCATCCCACACGTCGTCGAGCACGCTCTCAGGCAGCTCCTCCGGCCGCAGGCAGTGGCGCAGCTTCTCGTCGCGCCCCATGCGGGAGAACGCCTCGGCCTCGATGGCCACGCGCTCGGCCGCGCCGCGGATCCAGTTGTAGCCCTTGTCAGTCAGCGCAATGGCGCGCGACCAGCACCGCTCCGGCAGCAGCTCCATGACGCGGGCAACCTCGCCCTTGCCGAAGCGCTTCTTGCGCTTCAGCAAGCCGGCGTCGTCCATAAGCATCAGCTTGAGGAAGATGTCGCGGTCAGCTTCGGCGTTGTCCGACGTGGGCAGCAGTAGGCCCAGCACCACGGCCCGCACCAGGATCAGCGGTTTGCGCCCCTTCCAGTAGCTCCCCAGCGCCGTCAGTGTCTGGCCGGCGTTCGCTTTCCTTTCTTTGTAGCATTCCTTGGAGAGCTTGGAGACCGGGAGCTGGACCTCGATGAAGCTTTCGCCATCTTGGGTGGCGTTGTGGTTGACGCTTGGCGTGGTGTCTCGGGCAATGCCGCGGGTTTCGGCAGCAGCGGCGTGTCGCTCTCGCGCTCTGGCAGCTGTTGGCATGTCTCTCCCCAAATCCCGTTGCCCGTAGACGCCACAAAGGGCACAGGCTCCTCGTCAAGGTCGAACAGCTTTCCTTGATTCGCCTCGTTCTCCACACCTTTCGCCCGCCGCTTGTGCTCGGCGGTCGTCACCGTTGTCACCGCCACCACCGGGTTCTCCGTGAGCGCGAAGCGAACCGCCTTGCGCCAGCCCACGTTGCGCTTGTTGTGGTGGCCGGTCTGAGCCGCCGTCATGGTGTAGAGCCACCAGCGCTCCTCAGGCGAGAGCCCGCGCCAGTTCTGGATCGCGGCAGGGGCCACAGTCGGGTCGGCGTCCTCCATGGCCCAGGCCAGCAGCACCAGCTCCTTGCCCAGGAGACGCGCGATGGGCGTGTTGCCGGCCTTGAACTTGCCGGTCTTGAGCCCGAGGCCGCGCAGACGCCCGTTCAGCTCTTCCTCCAGGGCATCAACAATCTTGAGCCACTTGGCGCGGGCGAGGATGCAGCGCAGGTTGGCCGCCTGCAGCTGTGGGCCGTCGTCGTCCTCCTGGAACACCTCGTAGATCATCACGTCGGCCGACTGCGCCTTGGGCACGGCCACCACGAAATGATGCGCCTCCTGCTCCGGCGCGTGCCCGAAGCCCGCCGCCTTCGGCTTTGGCTTGGGTCGTGGCCCCGCCGTCCTGGCTCTTGGCTGGGCTGCCACCTCAACGCTCACTGTTTGACCTCGTCGGCGTTGAGGGGCTCGCTGAGCTCCCTTGCCGCCTCCTCAAGGGCGCTGCCGCTGTCGAAGTAGACGTGTAGCATAGTTAGGGTGACGGCGACGTTCGGGCCGTTCTGTCGCAGCTCCTCCACGTACTTGTTGGTAAGCTCTTCGACTTGGTCTGCTGTGCGGACGATGCTGCGCCCGGCGCTCACATCGATCCAGTGCTCGCTTCCCGCCACAGACACATTCACGCTCGCCCCACCGAGCCGCGCCGCGTGCCGTTTCAGCACCTGCAGGAGCTTGTAGGAGCCGGCCCGATCGGAGCGCGAGAGCGGCCGCGTCCACTCGGCCTTCTGCGTGGGATTCGGTCTGAATTGTTGGGGCCCGCCACCAGCGAGGATCGGGATCGGCACCTTGGTGACACTGGATGCGATGCCCGCGTGCTCTGCCACAGCCAGCACAAGGGTGATCCCGCCAGGCACCGCGAATTCATCGTCGTAGATGGCGCCGTTCCTGGGGTCCGACCCATCCAGCGAGTAGCGGATGGTGCCTTGCGGCAGGGCTTTCAGGGTAACGTGGTGGGCGCCACCTCGATATTTGACGTCGTACTTGATCTCGATGGTGCTCTGCCACTCGACAGCCGGCCCCGGCTCATGCAGGCCGCTGCTGTCGATGGCGAGGAAGCTCGCCTTCAGCGCCGTCGTCTCCAGCCGGCCGTTCTGCACCACCGGCGAGTTGACCGTGGCCGGGCTGCCGCCCTCTTCGTAGTGAACGCGGTCAGCGTGGCGCGCGACGATGCGCAGGGAGCAGCGGCCGGTCGATGGATCGCGGAAGTCGAGCTGGGCCTGGACGCTTGTGGGGTCCTGCGGGAACGGCCCCTTCTTGATGTAGTCGCCGCCGTCGTCGCGCCAGACATCCTGGGTGAAGGCCTTTGTGCGCATGGTCTCGTGACCGCCCGGCGGCACTAGGTACCAGTCAACCTGCCGCGCCGTGGCCTCCATCAGGCTGCGCCACGTCGCCTCCTGGGTGCGGAAGACGTAGGTCTCGAACTCGGCCCGGAAGGAGTCAGTGTCGACGTCCTTGCGGAATTTCTGCTGGTCTAGCAGCGTGTCCAGAGTGGCCAGCTGCCCGACGAACTGGTTGTTCGTGAAGTCGAGGCGCAGGGCCACCGGCCGCAGCTGGGCCGTGGTGTGATCGGGGAAGTAGAGCTGCGTGAAGGTCTCCCGCAGCGCCGACAGGAAGCCCGCCGTGTTGCGCTCCAGGGCGTCCCTGGCCTGCATCATTTCGGGCGAGGAGTCATTCATCTTCTGGGCGACGAACTCACCCACCTGATCCTCGGCGGCCTTCTTGTAGGCCGCCGCCATCGTAACCTTTGTGAAGGTATCCGATCCGAACAGGAACAGCAGGCGGTTCTGGTACACGGCGCTGTCCCAGACCCGCGCCAGCTCAGGCGGGAAGCCACCTGCCGACGGCGTCACGATGACGAGCAGCGTCTCGCTCCAAGTGACAGCCGCAGGGATGTCCGCCGGCGCCGGGAAGACGAGCAGCTTCTGGTAGGCGTGCCTGGCCTCTGACAGCCGTGCCGGCGATGCTTTGGCCGGGTCGAAAGTGGCGCGCAGGTAGTTGGCGACCTCGGTGATGCGCTCGTTCTGGCGCAGCGTCTCGACGCGGTCGCGGATCGCCGAGGTGACGTTCTTGACGTTGCGGTAGTGCCAGCGGCCGTCGGTGCGCCGGTGCAGATACCAGCTGTCCTCCTCCAGGCGGATCATCAGCGCCGCATTCGCTGACGACACATCGCGACCGGGTGCCGCGAGGTAGGCCGCAACCTCCTCCGCATTGAGGCCCTGCAGTGCGTTCGGTCCGACGGGAAGCGACGAGACGAAGAGCAGCTTAGCCGTGTCGGCGGCCGTGGGGTCGCCAAGGTTGATCGAGATCTTCTGCGCGATGCCGGTGCCGTCGATCGTTGCGATGTCGCGCGCGCGGGCGTTGTTGAGCGACGGGTTGATGCGTTCGAAGGTCGAGGCGGTGTCGCGGTCGGCCAGATCGACCATGTGGGGGTGCAGGAGCAGCGCAGTCTCGGCAATAGCCGCCTTCCCCGCCCACGCCCCGGAGACCATGCGCTGGGCCAGCCGCAGCGTCCCGCGAGTCTGCTGGAAGTCTTCGTTCTCCCGGAAGCGGGCAAACAGCTCGTGGAGGCCCGGGTGGAACGGGTAGGCGGCAGCCACCTCCTGCGCCCAGCGCTCGTAAGACTCAGGGACTATGCCCTGCTGGATGGCCGTTCGCAGCGCCGACGCATACTGTTGCCCGACTTTGCGTCGCTCGTTCTCACCCGGCAGCTTTTCGAACAGCTTGCGCTGCAGAATGCCGTAGAGCTCGCCGCTGTCGAGCCGGACCGGAATGAGGTCCATAGCAGCACGGGTGACCTCGTTGGTGGCATTATTGACGGCCTGCTGGACCCGCGCGCTGCCGTCAGCCCAGGAACCGGTCAAGTCGCTGATCACCAGGCAGCAGTTGGGCAGCTTGTTGCTCAGGATCGCATTCATCAGGTTGGCGAGCGCGATCGCCAGTCGATCGGCCTCCGAACTCTGCGCGCTGCCCTGCTGACTGCCGAGGCTGACGAAGTACGGCGGTAGTTCGTCCAGCAGGATCAGCGCGGGCTCCTCGCCGATGACCTTGGCCCAGGTCGATGGCCCAGGCACTTCTGCTGTGCGGGACCAATGCGCCTCACGTCCGAGATCGCGAAAAATGCGCACCCAGAGGTAGTCCTGCATGTCGGTCTCGCGCCCGGAGAAGGCGCAGACGCGGATCGTGCGCTTGTCCGGCGCCACCCCGAGCTTCGAGAGCACGCTCTTCCGGAGGCCGGGATCGCGCGCCAGCAGGGCGGCCGCCAGCAGATTGTGCGTCTTGCCCCCGCCCATCGCCTGCTTCAGGCGGTAGACGCCCTGGTCGCTCTCGCCGGTGAGGCGCTGGAACACCTGCCGGAGCAGGGTCGCCATGCCCTCCGTCACGTGCGTCTCGTCAAAGAAACGCTTGCCGTCGAGCTTGCCCAGATCGGCGATCTCGGCCACCGTCTCCGCCATGCTCCCGGCCGAGGTCCGCGGCGTACAAAGTTCCTTGAGTGTTAGGGACATAGGCCTACTCGAAACCACCTGATGCCAAACTCAGCGAGGCCGAAGGGCCGCGCCCACGGCGGCGCTCACTCAACGAAACGGGCAAGCACTGTCGACATCCACCAGCAAAAGTGGTCGCACATCTCGTTGTTTCCCCCCAAGTTCCCGCCGTCCAAAGATCAAGGGAGCACAAAGCACCATATGCGGACAAGGGGCGTGGTGCGCTGAAGTCAACGGGAGGCGCAAATCCACAGGTGTTCCACTACATTCGCGCCGCACTCGAAGAGTCGAATGTTGCACTGGGCAGTCTCAGGGGTGAGCGGCCGGTCTCGCCGATGCGGGCGGACGGCACGTCTCGGGATCGGCGGAGAGGAAGGCAGCGGCGCCCTCAGCGCTCCTGTTCCTGCAGCCGGAGCCGCGGTTCCTTGTAGAGTCTATGGTCGTGGGCGGACGGCCCTCGCTACCTTCCAGTGCACTCCGGCGCCCCGATCTCCGCTCTCCGGCACCAGCTCCACGCCGTGCTTCTCAAGGGCGCCGACGATCTTGTCCCACACGTCCCGGCTCACGTGGCCGTGCCGGCGCTTGTCGGACACGTGGATGACGCCGCCGATCTCAAGCCGGTGGATCGTGCGAGGCGTCACGCCCGCCTCCGCAGCGAGTTCGGCGACGGTCAGCTCGGCGAGGGCTCTCGCAGCGGTAAGCTGGCGGCCGTCAAAGGTACGCATAGGGCTCTCCCCTTAGGCAGGCGCGATGCGCAGCATATCCCTTGCAAGGGGTAGTTCATATCCCTATTATACTCTCGACAAATCTGTTTATCGGGAACAAAGAGACCTCGTTTTTCATGTCCAACTCGACCGCGGTCGTCCCCGGCCTGGCGACCTCCTCCACCCTCCTGGATCTGCCCATCGACGCCCAGGAGCGCATCCGCCACTACCAGGCTGCAGCCCAAGCTGGGAACACGTCCCGTGC
>JBAPMW010000008.1:0-1565 GCA_049278815.1 Hyphomicrobiaceae bacterium | reverse complement strand
ACATCAACTCCGCCTCGCCCAACACCAAGCGCACGGCGGCAGAACATGTGGCGGCCTGCGGCGCCCAGTACGTGGAGGGCGCCGTGATGGCGGCGGTGGCGGGGCCGGGGCTCAAGGTGGCGATCCTGGCCGGCGGGCCGGCGGCCAGCACGGCGGCGGAGATCCTCAATCCGCTCGGCATGAACCTGACGTCGGTGACGACCGAGATCGGGCGCGCCTCGGCCACCAAGCTGTCGCGCAGCATCGTCATCAAGGGGCTGGAGGCGATCCTGGTGCAGTGCGCCGCCGCGGCCCGCGAGTGGGACGTGGAGGCCGACGTGGTCGCCAGCCTCAGGGCCACCTATCCCGGCATCGACTGGCCGCAGCAGATCGCCTACGCTGCCGAGCGGGTGGCCACCCATGGGCTGCGCCGCGCCCAGGAGATGCGCGAGGCCGGCGCCATGGTGGCCGACCTCGGGCTCGATCCGGGGCTGTGCGAGGCGATCGCCGCCGTCGAGGAGCAGGGGGCCAAGAAGAAATGACGACCGACCTGGATTTCTCTCAACGCCGCAAGCCGCGCTTCCAGCTGCCGCCGGGGGCATGCGATGCGCACTGCCACGTGTTCGGACCTGGGGCCGTCTTCCCCTACGCGCCGACCCGCCGCTACACGCCCGAGGACGCTCCCAAGGAGGCGCTGGCGGCGCTGCATGCCCACCTCGGGCTCTCCCGTGCGGTGATCGTGCAGGCGAGTTGCCACGGCACCGACAACGCCGCCATGCTGGATGCCATCGCCGCGGCGCCTGACCGCCTGCGCGGCGTTGCGATTGTGGACGATACGTTGTTTGACGAGCCGGCGCTGGAGCGGCTGCACGCGGGCGGCGTCCGCGGCGTGCGCTTCAACTTCGTGCGCCACCTGGGCGGCGCGCCGGCCATGGACGTGTTCAACCGGGTGATCCCGCGTTTGCGCCCGCTCGGCTGGCACGTGGTGCTGCATCTGGACGCCCCCGACATCGCGGAGCTCAGCCCCATGATCCGTGCCCTGCCGGTGCCGTTCGTGATCGACCACATGGGCCGCGTCGACGCCAGGCTGGGGCCGGAGCAGCCGGCCATGCAGGCGCTGCTGGAGCTCGCCAAGCTCGATGGCTGCTGGATCAAGGTGAGCGGCTCCGAGCGCATCAGCCCGCCGCCGTTCTCGGCGGCCGTGCCGATTGCGGCGCGGATTCTGGCCGCCATCCCCGACCGCGTGCTGTGGGGCACAGACTTCCCGCATCCGAACCTCAAGGTCGCTGTCGATGAGGCCGATCTGGTAGATCTGGTGCCGGCGTTTGCTGAGACAGAGGAGGCGCAACGGCGGTTGCTGGTGGACAATCCGGCGCGGCTGTACGGCATTTGATCGGGGTCAGCCGATCACCGGCTGGCGCCGATCCTCGATGACGAAACGAGTAGCCTGCCCGGCAGCTTGCGGTATGGACGGAAGGGAGCCGGCGAGGAACCCCCTCTCCCCGCCGCCCTCGGGCCATCCACGATGGCCGCCTCGCCACAACGGTCCCGAGGGTGACGGGGAGAGGGATGGGGTGAGGGGCAGC
>JBAPMW010000007.1:0-1830 GCA_049278815.1 Hyphomicrobiaceae bacterium | reverse complement strand
ACGACGGCGGCGCCGATCCACTGCACCACCGCATACCAGATGGCGTCGATCACCTGCACCACCGAGTCGCGGAGCGCCGGCCCGGTCTGAATGATCTTGTTGGCCACGCGGCCGGCGAAGTCGTTCTGGAAGAAGCCCAGGCTCTGGCGCAGCACGTAGCGGTGCGTGAGCCAGCGGATGCGGGTCGACACCGGCGCGGCGATGATCTGGTTCTTGATCAGCTCGTGTGCCGTCGACACGGCCGGGCGGGCGACGAGCCCGATGAACGCCATCGCCAGCAGGATTGGGCCGTGGTCGGCGAAGAACTGCGCCGGCGACTGCGCCGTCCGCATCATGTCGACCAGGCTGCCGACGAAGGCGAGCAGCGCCACCTCGATGAGCGAGCCCAGCAGGCCCGCCACCAGCAGGAACGCGAACACCGGCCAGATCGGCCGCACGAAGTGGCTGTAGAATGCGAGCAGCGTCTCGGGCGGGCGCACCGGGGGCGCGTCCGGAAACGTGGCAATGCGGGTCTCGAACCAGCGGAACATTGGCTCAATCCTTCAAAACGGGTGACAGCTGGGCGCCAGAGGCGCCGCGATGGCGCGGGGTCCGCGCAATCGCTTGCGTTCTTGTGACAAAGGTAGGAGCGAGGGGTCTTACCCCCTCGTGGGACTGAAGCGACAGCCGGATAAGGCTTTGAAAAAAAGGCGCGCGCCGCAGGTCCCCATCAGATCCGAAGAACCGATCTGCGGCCGGGCGCGTAAAGAGCGCGGGGCCGTCAGCGGTCTCTGGTGACGTTGACTTCGATCATGGTGAACCCCCGCGGGAGAGTGTAGTTTGCGGCGCGGCTCATACCACGGCAGGTTGCGCTGCACCAGCCTCCTTTGAGGCGTGCGGAGCAAGGTAACGGCGATTTGTCCGAGGGCGCGATGACGGCAGGAGATCCTCTCGATACTCACAAGGAGCGGGCCCGTCGCTGGTTCGAGGCGCTACGCGACGAGCTGTGCGCCGCCTTCGAGCGGATCGAGGCGGAGCTGCCGGCGGGGGCTCCCCTGGGTGACAGGCTGCCGGCGCGCTTCGTGCGTACGCCGTGGAGCCGCTCAGACCGCACCAGCGGGGCAGAAGGCGGCGGTGGCGTGGCAAGCCTGCTGCACGGCCGGGTCTTCGAGAAGGCCGGGGTCCACACCTCCACCGTCTTCGGCGAGTTCGCGCCCGAGTTCCGCAAGCAGATCCCCGGCGCTGAGGAGGACCCGCGCTTCTGGGCCTCGGGCGTGTCGCTCATCGTCCACCCGCAGAGCCCGCACGTGCCCACGGCGCACATGAACACGCGCTTCGTGGTGACGAGCAAATGGTGGTTTGGCGGCGGCGGCGACCTCACGCCCCTGCTGGATGCGCGCCGCACCCAGGAGGATGCCGATACGGTGAGCTTCCACGCCGCGATGCAGCGGGCCTGCGCGGCGCACAAGATCGCCGACTACGCACGCTACAAGACGTGGTGCGATGAGTATTTCTACCTGCCCCATCGCAAGGAGATGCGTGGCGTGGGCGGCATCTTCTACGATTACCTCACACCATCGCCGGCGGACGGCGGGTGGGACGCCGCCTTCGCCTTCACCCAGGACGTGGGCCGCGCCTTCCTCCAGGTCTATCCCGAGATCATCCGCCGCAACTTCCTGAAGCCCTGGAGCGAGGCAGAGCGCGAGGAGCAACTCATCCGCCGAGGCCGCTACGTGGAGTTCAACCTCCTCTACGACCGCGGCACCACCTTCGGCCTCAAGACCGGGGGGAACGTCGAGTCGATCCTCTCCTCCATGCCGCCGGTGGTGAAGTGGCCGTAGGGTGCGATGC
>JBAPMW010000006.1:0-4208 GCA_049278815.1 Hyphomicrobiaceae bacterium | reverse complement strand
GCGTGTCGAGGCAGAGATTGCCGCCCAGCGTGCCCATGCTGCGATGCGTGGGGCCGGCGATGGAGGCCGCCGCCTGCGCCACCACGGGGAAATGCGCGGCAACGCCCGGATGGCGCGAGATTTCCTCAAGCGTGATGGAAGCGCCGATCTGGAGGCCGTTCGCATCGGCCTCGATGGCACGCAGCTCGGCCACCCGGCCCGTCTCGATGAGCATGGGCGGCGCCTCGATGCCGCGGCGGATATTGACCACGAGGTCCGTGCCGCCGCCCAGCAGCCGGGCCCCAGGGTGCGCCTGGCGCGCGGCAAGCATCTCGCCGAGCGTAGCGGGCGACACCAGCTCGAATTCGGGGAGCGCCTCCATCAGGCACCTCCGTTGCGCTTGCCACCGCCGGTGCGCTCGCGCCGCTCGATGGCTGCATGCACGCGGTCGGGCGTTACCGGCAGGTTGTTGAACCGCAGCCCCGTGGCATCGGCGATGGCGTTGGTGAGCGCCGGCAGGAACGCCGCCAGCGACCCTTCGCCGGCCTCCTTGGCGCCGAACGGCCCGTGCGGGTCGTTGCTCTCGACGATGCCGACGGCGATGGGCGGGGAATCCTGGATGGTGGGCACGCGGTAGTCGAGCATGTTGGCGGTCACCAGCAGGCCGTCATGATAGCCCGTCTCCTCGCTCATGGCCTGGCCGAGCCCCATCCACACCGAGCCCTGCACCTGGCCCTCCACGGTGAGCCGGTTCAGCGCCTTGCCGCAGTCGTGGGCCACCCACACCTTGTCGACCGTCACCTCGCCGGTCTCCTCGTCCACTGTCACCTCCACCACCTGCGCCGAGTAGCTGTAGCCCATGGTGCCGCCGATGGCCGCGCCGCGGTACTTCTTGCCGCCGTGCGACTCGGGAATGGTGGAGTAGGTGCCCGTGACAGTGACGGTGCCTTCGTCCTTGAGCGCCTCGGCCACCACCTCCTCGAAGGTCAGGCCCTTGTCCTGCGCCCCGGCGCGATAGATCTCGCCCAGGCACTCGATGTCGTCCGGCGACGCCTCCAGCTTGCGCGCCGCCGCCGCCACCAGCAGGCCCTTCAGCTTGTTGGCGGCGTCGATGGCGGCGTTGCCGACGATGAAGGTGACGCGCGAGGAGTAGGAGCCGTTGTCCTTGGGAACCACCTCGCTGTCGCCGGAGACGATGCGCACGCGGCCGATATCCAGCCCAAGCACCTCGGCCACGGTCTGCACCAGGATGGTGGAGGAGCCCTGGCCGATGTCGGCGGCGCCGGTGAGCACGACGATGGAGCCGTCGAAGTCGAGCTTCAGCTTCACGGTGGCATGCGGCTCGCCGGTCCAGTTCACCGGCTTCGACGCGCCGGAGATGTAGTGCGAGCAGGCGAAGCCGAGACCCTTGCCCTTCGGCAGCCTGCCCCGGCGCTCCCGCCACCGGCTCTCCCGTTCCACCCAGTCGATGCACTCGGGCAGGCCGTAGCTGTTCACCATCAGGTCGTTGTCGGTGAAGGTGGGCGCCTCGAGCAGGTTGGCGCGCCGCACCGCCATGGGGTCGAGCCCCAGCTCGCGCGCCATCTGGTCGAGGAGGCTCTCGAAGGCGAAGCGCACATCGACCGTGCCGTGACCGCGGAAGGCGCCGCAGGGCGGCGTGTTCGTCAGCACCCGCTTGCCGATGTACCTGACGGCCTTCAGGTCGTAGATGGCGTAGAGCATCGACCCGGCGTAGAGGATCGTCACCACGCCGTAGCCGGAGTGGGCGCCGCCGCGCTGGATGCACTCGCACTCCACCGCCGTGATCCGGCCTGCCTTGGTGAGGCCGATCCGCAAGCGGATATCTGTCTCGGGCCGTCCGCGGTGGGTGATGAAGGTGTCCTCGCGGTTGAGCACGATGCGCACCGCGCCGCCGGCTTTGCGTGCCAGCAGGGCGGCAATCAGCTCCACGTTGAGGCACTCCGTGCGGGCGCCGAAGCCGCCGCCCACGAACGGCTTCACCACGCGGATGCGCGACATGTCCATGTCGAGGATCTGCGCCAGCATCAGGTGCACGTAGTAGGGCACCTGCGTGGAGGCGTGCACCGTCAGGCGGTCGCGCACCGCATCGTACTCGGCGACCGCGGCGTGCATCTCCATCTGGTTCTGGCACACCTCGGCGCAGTTGTAGGTGGCCTCGCGCACCAGCTCCGCCGACGCGAAGCCCTCAGCCACGCTGCCGAGGTCAAAGTGCACGTCGCGCTCGATGTTGCCGGGCTTCCTGGCGTGCAGCGGCACCGCATCGGGCGCCAGGGCGTCGGCGGCCGTGAAGTAGGCCGGCAGCTCGCGCACCTTCATCCGCAACAGGCGCACGGCCCGCTCCGCCGTCGCCTCGTCGATGGCCGCCACGGCAGCCACTGGCTCGCCCTTGTAGCGCACCCTGTCGCGCGCCAGGGGGTACTCGCTGCGCGCGATCGGCAGCACGCCGAAAGGCTTGTCGCAGTCGGCGCCCGTCACGACGGCCATCACGCCCGGCAGCTTCGCCGCCTCGGAGACATCGACCTCGACGATCTCAGCGTGCGCGTAGGGGCTGCGGTAGATGCGGCCGGCGAGCGTGCCCGGCGCGATGAAGTCGGCCGTGTACCTGGCGCGGCCAGATACCTTCTCCGGGCCGTCCACCATCGGCACATAGCCGCCGATGGAATGAATGGGCGCGATCTCGTTCATGGGCGGTTCCCGCGAAGCTGGCGAATGGCGAATGGTGAGTGGCGAATGGGGACCGGCCATTGGCCATTGGCCATTCGCCATTTCGCCCGGTTACGCATGCCGTGCCTCCCCCGCCGCCAGCAGCTCGGACGCGAACTGCACCGCCTCGATGATCTTCACGTACCCGGTGCAGCGGCAGATATTGCTGCCGAGCGCCTCGCGAATCTCGGCCTCCGTGGGGCGCGCATTGCGCCGCAGGAGCCCTGCCGAGGCCATGATGAAGCCCGGCTTGCAGTAGCCGCACTGGGAGCCGAGCTTCTCGTGAAATCCCCGCTGTACCGCCGACAGCGCGCCGCCCAGGCCCAGCGCCTCGACCGTGTCCACGCGCCGTCCGGCAACCGTGGCCGCCAGCGTCAGGCAGGACAGGGTGGGCCTGTCGTCCACCAGCACGGTGCAGGCCCCGCATTCGCCGCCGTCGCAGCCGGTCTTGGTGCCGGTGAAGCCCGCCGCCTCGCGGATATGGTCGAGCAGCAGCCGGTTGCCGGGCACCGCATCCACGCGCCTGCGACCGTTGAGGGTGAACTCGACAAGCGTTGCCATTTGCAGCCCTCGCCTTGCGCCTGCGCCCGCACTCCAGCCCCACAATAGGGCAATATCGATGGGGAGACCATCGATTTCGCCTCCTGGGGGTCGCAGAGGCGCAAGGCAGCGACGACAGACAGCCGCGCGAGGGCAGGCAGCCGCCTTCAATAGGGGTGGCGGTCCGTCTTGCGCATCCAGGCCTCGAACGCCGTGAGCCCGATATCGCGCCCGCACTCCGCCGTCACCGGGATACGGCGCTCCGGCCACGCCAAGGCGAAGTCCTCGTACTGGAAGGCGTCGTCGAAGCCGATGCTGCGCGCATCCTCCAGGCTGGCCCCGAACACGACGCGGTCGATGCGCGCCCAATAGATGGCGCTCATGCACATCGGGCACAGCGCGGCGTTGATGTAAATCTCGCAGCCCTTCAGCATGCGCGCCCGCTCCGACATCGGATCGTGGGAGCCGGGCGCGCGCGGGATCAATTCGAGGGTTGTTCCGGCGCTGGCGCCGCTGCCGAGCGGCGCCTTGGGGTTGAGGCGCTGGCAGGCGTCCATGATCGCCGTGGTCTCGGCGTGATAGACGGGGCAGCCCGTGAGCAGCACGCGATTCTGCCCCCGCCCGACGATCGCCCCGTCCTTGACGATCACGGCGCCGAACGGGCCGCCCCAGCCCTTCTCCACCGACTCGATCGCCAGGCGGGTCGCCTCCTCGATGAACCTGCGCCTGTCCGGCTCCGGCACGTCCGCGACGGAGGAAGGATCGAGCTTGTCAGCGTTGGGAAGGTCGCGCGGCGTCATGAAACCTCCTGGCGGTGGGTGCGCCGGTGCATCGGATGGGGTCAAGCAGGCCCACTCTGCCGCCAACGACTGCCCGCAACAATCGGCATTTCCCTGGTGAGACGGCGGGTTGCGCGTCTTACACGCGGCGGGCGGCTTGCGGCTCATGGAGCGCGCAGGATGCTT
>JBAPMW010000005.1:0-1814 GCA_049278815.1 Hyphomicrobiaceae bacterium | reverse complement strand
AATCAAGGGCGTCGGCAATACGACCACGTTCAAAAATAAGGGGGTGACCAGAAAAACCCCGGATGTCGGGGCAATCGGCGACAACAACAGCCTTGTCCAGTCGGACTGATCAAGCGCCTCGTATTCCTCTTCGTCGCACACGTCCCAACCTAACCTGTTCTATTCGCCATAATTGCGGGGTTGAGGCCTTGCGGTAAAGGGCGTGAGGCATCGGCCGGGTTTACGGCGGGATTATCAGGAACGCTTGAGGGACGCGCTGGAGGTTGGCGGGTGGGGTTCATGCGGCGCTCCGGCCGCGTCGGCTATGGCCCCTGAGGCCCCTGGGCGCACAGCCGGGCCGCGATAGTAGCGAAAGCATCTGCATGCGGCAGATGCAGGGGGAACGACAGCTTGATCCTGGTCCTGAGCTCCTCGACGCGGCACGCGATCTTCACGAACACGGCACGGATGGTCGCGAACGTGGCGCCGCGCCAGCGCGACCTCTTCGGTGCCGCCATCCGCACCGAGTGCAGGAGCCAGTAGGCGCCCATGTGCAGGAACAGGCGGAACTGGTTGGCCTGCCAGCGCGAGCACGCGGTCTTGTCGGAGCGCGTGTAGAGCTTCATGTCCTTGATCATGTTCTCCATGCGGCCGCGCGCGCAGTAGACCTTCTCGTAGAGGACCTTGGCCCGCCCCGTCAGGCTGGTGACGACGAAGCGGGCGTCGCTGCCCATCTCGGTGGCCTCGACGCGGGCGATGACCTTCTCGGCGCTGCTCCACGATCCGGCCTGGTAGGTGAGCCGGTGCATGCGGCGCACCTTCTTGGACCGGCTTGCCTCGCGGCGCTTCTCGCACTGCTCGCGCCAGGGCTTGGCGATGGCATCGAGCTTCACGTTGATCGGTAGACCGAGAGTGTAGTCGCAGCGCAAACGACGCAGCAAATTGAGCACTTCCGGCGCGCAGTAGTGCCCGTCGCCGCGGACCAGGATGCGCACGTTGGGCCAGTGCCGGCGGATGCGATGGATCACATGCCACAGCACGCGCGCGATCTCCTCGCCCGAGGGCCGTTTGCCGGGCCGCAAGAGCGACAGGATCGGCTTGCCGGAGTTGCCCTCGAAGATGTGGATCGGCTGGAAGCAGTAGCCGCCGGCAGGGGTGTTGAACAGGGCGAGCTGCTGGCCGCCGTGCACCAGGTCGTCGGTGTCGTCGATGTCGAGCACGATCGAGGTGGGCGGCGTCGCGTAGCTGCGGCAGAAGAAGTCGATGTAGCCGATGCCGATGCGGTACAGCGTGCGCGCGTCGGGGACGTTCTCCAGGCGCGAGATGGTCGGCTGGCTCGGAATGCCATGGCCGCCCTCCGGCTCGCGGTTGCAGGCGAGCATCAGGGCCGGATCGAAGCGCAGGGCATCGAGATCGTCCGCATCCTCATGGCCTGCCGCGATCGCCATCATGCGCGCGGTCACCATGGCGCGGTAGCTGTGGGTCTTGTGTCACGAGCATCGCCGGTCCACACGGCGCTGCGCAACTATACTGGAGATGAAGGTAGGCCCTTCGGGTTCGGCGATCAGGTCGCCGATCCCAAGCCACCGCGAGCGGCTGTGGTCAAAAGCCACGGTCGTGAGCGTCGCGGAAAAGTCGGGACGATGATTCCGGCAGGCACGATCGAGAGAGGCGAGCGCAAGCGAACTGCTTTGGAAGCGTCGAAATCTGCTTAGGCGATGTCAAAACCGCGGGGTGACCCTTCCTGCGGGACAAGCTCGGAGGATGTCCTGATACCGACCGAGAGGCATCCGGCGTGTAGGCAGCGCGAAGCTCGATCAGGCTCTGGTATGGAA
>JBAPMW010000004.1:0-5230 GCA_049278815.1 Hyphomicrobiaceae bacterium | reverse complement strand
CCGGTGGAACGGCCTATCCAAGCGCGAGGCGGCCGACGGAGACGACCGAGCAGGGCGTTCTTTGCGCCCCACGCGATCAAGGTCAGAGGCCACCGGGCGCAAGCCTGGACGCCCTGCTCCTCCTTTGAAAGAGCGAATGGCGAGTAGCGAATGGCGAATAGGGCGTTGGGGGGTGTATATACGCCCGGCTGACACCTATTGCACCGCGTCCTCGCAATGCGCTCTTATCCCCGCACACGGCTTGGCCAGTAGGATTCCCCGCACGAGCAGAGTCCACGGAGCCCTTATGCTTGCGGGCAGCCTTAGCGCACTCAGACCTCAAGCCTGCCCGCCATCGATCGCCCGCCACACCTTCATCGGCGTCAGCGGCATGTCGAGGTGGGTGACGCCGTACTCGGCGAGCGCGTCGAGCACGGCGTTGACGACTGCCGCGGGGGCGCCGCAGCAGCCGGCCTCGCCGGCGCCCTTCACGCCCAGCGGGTTGCGGCGCGTGGGCGCGCTCTCGTCGTACTCCACCACCATGGGCGGCACGGTGTCGGCGCGGGGCATGGCGTAGTCCATGAGGGAGCCGGTAAGCGGCTGGCCCGTGTCGGCGTCGTAGACCATCTCCTCCAGCAGCGCCTGACCCACCCCCTGCGCCACGCCGCCCATCACCTGGCCGTCGGCCAGCATCGGATTGATGATCGCGCCGAAGTCGTCGACCGCCCAGAAGCCCACCACCGTCACCGCGCCCGTCTCCGGGTCCACCTCCACCTCGGCGGCGTGGCAGCCGTTGGGGACGGTGATGGACCCCCGCTCGTACACCGCCGTGGTGTCGAGCGCATTGGCTGCAGTCCCGGGCGCCATGCCGGCCGGCAGCCGGCTCGCATCGGCTGCCGCGGCCGCTACCTCGGCGAGCGTCAGCGACTGGCCGGTCCTCACGTCGCGGAAGCCGCCGCCGTCCGCCCCCAGGGCGTGCTCGATGTCCTCGCCCCGCGAGTTCAACAGATGCGCGGCGATGGCCCGGCCCTTGGCGACGATCTCCTCGCCCGCCTTCAGCACCGCGTTGCCGGCCACTTCGGTGCTGCGCGAGCCGCCGTGGCCGCCGCCCATCGCGGTGAGCGCCGTATCGGCCTGGCTGAAGCCGATCGCATCGATCGGCAGACCGAGCCGCCCGGCCAGGATCTGCGGCAGCGACGTCTCGTGCCCCATGCCGGTGGAGTGGCTGCCGACTGCCAGCGTCAGGCGTCCGTCGGCCGCAAACGTCACCTTGGCCTCCTCCTTCGGCTGCCCGCCGGTCGTCTCCAGATAGGGGGACACGGCAATGCCGCGGCGCATGCCCCGCGCCTTGGCCGCGGCGGCGCGCGCAGGGAAGCCGGCATGGTCGGCAAGCCTGAGCGTGCGTTCCAGGAGGCCCGCGAAGTTGCCGGAGTCGATCGACAGCCCCATGGGCGTCGTCCAGGGCAGCGCCGCGCGTGGGATCAGGTTCTTGCGCCGCAGCGCGACCGGGTCGAAGCCGAGCGTGCGCGCGGCGTGCTCGACGATGCGTTCCACGTGGAAGGTGGCCTCGGGCCGCCCGGCGCCGCGATAGGGATCGGTCTGGGCCGTGTTGGTGAAGGCGGTGCGTGCCACATAGAGCAGCGCCGGGAAGGCGTAGGGGCCGCCCTGGGTGCGGGCGGTCCCGAGCGTCGGCGTGAACGGCCCCATGGTGCCGCACCAGGCGCCGAGATTGCCGACGCTCTCCACCTTCAGCGCCAGGAAGGTGCCGTCCCTGGCGAGCGCCAGCGACACCGTGGAGACCTGGTCGCGGCCGTGAATGTCGGCCAGGAACGCCTCCGAGCGGGTGCCTACCCACTTCACCGGCCGCCCCAGCTGCCGCGCGGCGAAGAGCAGCAGCGCCGGCTCGGGATAGACCGCATTCTTGGCGCCGAAGCCGCCGCCCACGTCGGGGGCGACGTGGCGCAGGCTGGCGGGCGGAATGCCGAGGATCTGGGCGAAGATGTCGCGATTGGCGTGGATGTTCTGCGAGGCGTTCCACAGCGTGTAGCTGTCGGTGGCCTTGTCGTAGGCGGCCACCGCCCCGCGCGGCTCAATGGGCACGCCGGCGAGCCGGTTATTGACGATGTCGAGGCTCACCATGTGGTCGGCCGTGGCGAAAGCGGCCTCCACCGCTGCCCGGTTGCCGAGCTCGTAGTCGAGACACAGGTTGCCCGGCGCCTCAGCCCAGAGCTGCGGCGCCCCCCCCGCCAGGGCGGCGACCTGGTGTGCTACCGCGGGCAGATCGGCGTAGGCCACCTCGATCAGCTCCAGCGCCGCCTCGGCCTCCGCCAAGCTCTCGGCCACCACCAGCGCCACCGGCTCGCCGACGTGGTGCACGGCATCGACCGCGAGGCAGTGCCGCCTGGGCTCGTTGAACGGCGAGCCGTCGCGCTTCGTCCGTACCGCCGTCTTGGTGGGGACGGCCCCATGCCCGGCCGCCACCCACTCCTTGCCGGTGACCACCAGCAGCACACCCGGCGCTTCCCGCGCCGCGCTCGCATCGATGCCCTCGACGCGCGCATGCGCGTGCGGCGAGCGCAGGATGGCGGCATAGGCTTGGCCGGGGAGGTTCATGTCGTCGATATAGGTGCCGGTACCGGTGATGAAACGCCTGTCCTCCAGGCGCCGGACCGATGCGCTCGCGATGGCAACGTCTTTCATATTGGCTGCTCTGGCTCCCCTTCCGTCGGCAATCAGGCGGACACTACACCGGCCTCCTGAAGACGAGCGAGAGATTGTTGGCCGGCATCCGCACGACGACGGGCGCGGCGAAGCCCTGCGCCGCGGCAAGGTCGGCCACAGCCTCCAGGTCGCGGACGCCCCACTCGGGGTTGTGTGCGCGCAGGCTGGCGTCGAAAGCCTCGTTGCTGGGCGCGGTGTGCCGGCCGCCGCGCTTGTAGGGGCCGTAGAGATAGAGCACGCCGCCGGGCGGCAGAATGCGGCCCGCACCGCGCATCAGGCCCACCGCGGCGGCCCATGGCGCGATGTGGATCATGTTGCTGCACAGGACAGCGTCGGCCGCCGCGATCGGCCACATCTCCGCGGTCACATCGAGATGGATGGCCGCACGGACATTGGCGAGCCCAAGGGCGGCGGTCCAGGCATCGATGCTGGCGCGGTGCATCGGGTCGGGGTCGCTCGGCTGGAAGGACAGCCCGGGGCAGGCCTGCGCGAAATGCGCGGCGTGCTCGCCCGACCCGCTTGCCACCTCGAGCACCAGCCCGTGGACGGGCAGGTGCTGGCTCAGAACGTCAAGGATCGGCTGCCGGGTGCGAGCTGCCGAGGGAAAGCAGAGTCGCGCGTCCTGGGGCATGACACTCTCCGTCCGGTCGTGCTGCATGGTCTGAAGGATGTATACGCCAACCTGCCGCATGGCCTGCATCTCCCATCGAGGGCCTGCATCGGCCGGCTCTCGCCCACCGGCACCGTCCGCAATCCCCGCCCTACATAGTTGTCGCGTCCCGAATACGGCATCGCGACAGGTTCGTGAAAGCCCCTCCCGCGCTTAATTGGAGGCGCCAGTCGCAGCACGAGGCGCCCGCGGTGCCGCCCTTCTCCGGAGCCGCCGCCCGCCGACCAACCGGTGCCCCGCAACGCGGCTGGCACGGTCAAGCCAGAGTCTCGGGCCCGAATCTCGGGCCGGAATCTCGGGCCGGAATCTCGGGCCCGACTCTCGGGAAGGGGAAGCGACATGCTGTTCCGCAGGAAATCCGCAAGCCGTCACGAGCCATCGCCTGCTCCGAAGCGGACGGTCGAGCCGCCGGGCGACGGCCACATCGGGGGCGGCTTGGACGGCACGCCCCCCCAGTCCTTCGTCGATGCCTCGCTCACCATCGTCGGCGACCTGCACTCCGCGGGCGATGTGCGGATCGACGGACGCATCTGCGGCAACGTGCGCTGCGCGCAGCTGATCGTCGGCAGGCACGCCGCCATCACCGGCGCCGTCGTCGCCGAGCAGGCGATTGTGCGCGGCCGGGTCACAGGCACGATCCGGTCGCCCGTGGTCATCATCCAGGACACGGCCCATGTCGAGAGCGAGATCACCTACGGCCTGCTCGCCATCGACGACGGTGCGTTCTTCGAGGGCGCGGTGCGCCGCCGCGATAATGCAATGGAGCAGGAGCCCGCCGCCTCGCCACTCGCGGAGCTGCAAGTGCCGCAGGCCGCCGAAGGCGCGCCGGCAGCGTGCGCCAGGAAGACCGCCGAGGAGGCTGAGGCCGCCGCTCACCCCGCTCTGCTGGAGCCCCCGGCGGCCAACGGCAAGGCGCCTGTGCCGAACGGCCACGCGCCGACGGGCAACGGGCACCCCCCAACCGGCTGAAGCATTTTCCATTTCACTTGGATCGCGCCTGCGCTTGGAAGTGCTTGCGGATTGACTTGGCGCAGTGTGCAGTCGCGTGTCTCCTCCGCCGACGTCATCCCGGCGTCGCGAGGGCGCGACAGCGCCCTTGCGGGTCAAGGCCGGGACCGATGCACCTCAGGACAGCTCGCGCCTCTCATTTCGTGTCCACCCGGCAAGCCACGGAGCCGTCACGCCTACGATCCGGACCATGAGCAAGCTCGAAGGTGTATGGGTCCCGGCCTTCGCCGGGATGACGAAACCGGGAGGCGTGCGGTTCTATGACCGGCAGGTCGGTGGTGCGTGCGGGCTGTTTCGCCTCATATCAACCGGAAGCCGCTCTGGCGAGGCGCCGCTTCAGGCCGGCACCCGGGTCGATCACTTACGCCCGTAGCCTTTGAGGCGCATGATCATCTGGATGAGCTGGGCAAACCGATCCGCCTGCATGCGTTCCATGGCCGATTCGCGGTAGTGCTCGACCGTGCGGGGGCTGATGCCCAGGCGAGCGCCAATCTCCTTGTTCGATAGCCCGTGAATTGCCAGCTCGACGACCTGTCGCTGCCGCTCCGAAAGATCGGCGTAGCGCTTGGTCAGCTCAGCCATCTCCCGCTCGTCTGCCAGCTGATCCCGGCTGTGCTTGACCGCCTCGCCGATGCTTGCCGCAAGGCGGCGATCGTCGATCGGCTTCTCGATGAAGTCGAAAGCGCCCGCCTTGATAGCGGATACGGCCATGTCGATGTCGCCATGACCGGTGATGACGATGAGGGGCAGCGAGGGCGCCCGTTGCGACAAGACCCGTTGCAGCTCCAGGCCGGTCGTTCCCGGCATTCTTACGTCCGTCACGACACACTCGAACTCCGCGCCGGTATCCAG
>JBAPMW010000003.1:0-1700 GCA_049278815.1 Hyphomicrobiaceae bacterium | reverse complement strand
GAAACCTTATACTCGGGAACAACTAGCCTGCGCGCTCCGCGAAGCACTCGACGGCTGACCGTCTCCGGATAGGCCAGCCGAACCTATTGGCACAAACAACCTCTGTCCTTGAGTCTGGTTCTGGCACCTTTGCCCCGTGGCGGTGGCCTTCCGAGGTGGTCAGCTATCCGGGGGTCAAGCAGTCGAACTGCTCAGGCGGCTGATCACGCAGTGTTGAAGAGGTCCGCTTAGTGAGGGTGCTCGTGTCGTGGCGTTCGGCAGCTGCGTCCGTCAGGGTGTGACCCATACCTGCCGTTGGTCGTCTGTTGGGCGGATCGGGGGCGAATGCTGAAATTCGGAGTTTTCTCCCGACCCGATTTGAGCTCCACACCGCTGGCCTCAAGGGACAAGGGCTCCCAGGTACGCGCGAACGTCGGCCTGTGCGACAAGGCTCGGGAAGGTCGGATGCGGCGCCACCTTGCCGCCGCTGACGAACAGGAAGCGCTCGCAGGTTTCGCGCAGGATGTCGAGCTGGAAAGCTGCGGTCGGGTGCAGACAGACGAACACCAGCCGGCCCTCGCCCCGCAGCCTGCGAAAGAAGTCCAGCATGAAGCCGATATAGCCGTCCTGGGTGTTGAACTGCGGCTCATCGAACAGGTGGACGAGCGGATAGGGGCTCTGCGAGCGCTCCAGCAGGAAGGCGGGCGTTATCTTGCGGAAGCGCCGCACCTGATAGGACTGGTGGTAGTGGATCGCGAGACGGTCGCGCTGGCGGTAGCGCACGCACTGGATGTCCTGCCCCGCCACCACCACGCGGCCCCTCGAGGGCGCGTTGGAGCCCGCGATCATCTCGAACAGGGTGGTCTTGCCGGCGCCGTTGGGTCCCATGACGCCGACGATTTCGGGATGCTCGAAGCTGTGGTCGACGCTGAGCTCGAAGCCGGGCGTGCGGTCGAGAACGCCGCGACGGTAGACCTTGTGCACGTTCTCCAGGGCGAGCAGGGGACCGCTCATTGCGCGCCTCCCAGGAGCTGGCGCTTGAGCACTGGGTCGGCGCTGAGCGCGGCAGCGCGGCCGGACCAGGCCACCTGGCCGTGCGACAGCACGACGACGCTGTCGGCAACGCCGAGCGCGATGTCGGCGTTCTGCTCCACGACGATCGCGGCAATCCCCTCCTGCTTCAACCGGCGAATGACACCCAGCACATCGTCAACGATCTTGGGCGCGAGGCCCTGGCTCGGCTCGTCGAACAGCATGAGGCCGGGCGCACCCAGCAGCGCGCGGGCGATCGCGACCATTTGCATCTCGCCGCCCGACAGGGTCTCTGCCTCGCGCGCCATGAGATACTTGAGCGGCGTGAAGATGTCGATGACCTCGGCAAGCGTCCACGGCCGGAACGCCGTGCGCTTCTCGCCGAGCTGGAGGTTCTTGGCGACCGTCAGCGTCGGGCACAGCCGGCGATCGTCCGGCACCCAGCCGATGCCCGATCGGGCGATGCGGTACGTCGGCGTCGCCACGATAGGCCGGCCCTGGAAGCGGATGTCGCCCCTGCGTGGCCTGGTCAGCCCCAAGATGGAGCGCAGCACCGTGGTCTTACCCGCGCCATTGGCGCCAAGCAGCGCCAGTACCTCCCCGGTTCCGACGGCGAGGGACACGCCGAACAGCGCCTGTGTCTCGCCGTAGAAGGTGTCGATGGCGGAGATGTCGAGCATCAGTTGAGC
>JBAPMW010000002.1:0-6361 GCA_049278815.1 Hyphomicrobiaceae bacterium | reverse complement strand
GCTCGGAGGCTCGACTTTGCCGCACTCCAGGCTCCGGGCCGGCGCTTGGATGGTCTGTCCACCAACCGGCCGACGCACTGCACCGCGGCACCCCGGCTCCCGATAGAGGCACGGTGCCGGCCACCGCATCCTCATCTCCGAGGCGAGGCGCAGGAGAGCATATCGCGGGGCGGATGTCATTATCTGTCTACGTTAATAATCAATACGGATTGACTATCTCCGCGCGCCGCGGCTCCGGAGCGGACGAGCAGAAGTTGCTGCCCGCGCATGTCCGGGACGCCGCCGCGCACCGCGCAATATCAGGCGGTGATATCGGGCAAGCAGCGATTCACCCAGATCAAAGTGCCCTTCTCGGTTGCGTATTCCGCGTGGCGCTCGGTTGAGCGACCGCGCCTTTCGAGGCCCCAATCCGGAGCTGGCGGTAGTAGGCCTCCTGCCATTTATCCATCAAGGTGCCCTCTCACAAGAACGACCTGGCGCGCGCCCATCATGCACCAAGTCTACGGTCGGCTCCTCGTGAATGCAGATTATGAGGGTGCGGACTAACCGTCATCATTGCAGAGAACGCCGCAAAAACACTCATCCACAGCCAATTGACGTGGTCGGCCAGCCAGCCCGTCGGTGAAAATGGGGCGCAGCCCATCACGCGGACCGCTGCCCCGCGGCCGGTTTCCGGGGCCATCAACGGCGCCTGGGAACCCCGGCTGCGAGGCTCCTTTCAAGCGACCAGCTCCCCCTGCGGCCGCAACCACGCCTTCCAACGCGTGCGGTTGCTCGGCGCAGGATACGTTCTACCAGCCGGCGTCGCGGCTCCGCTAACGCACTGGTGGCCGATGCAGGCAGGAATAGACGCGCACGAGGCGGCGGCTCTCCCTCGGTATGGCTCGGTTGCCCTGGTGGTGGGCCGCGGCGGTCTCGCACGACAGCCAGTAGTAGCCGTCGTTCGGGTCGACGACGAGCCGCCTTGGCTGAAATCGCGGGGCGACGAGAACGGACAGATAGGGTGTGGTCGAGAACCAGGACAGCGCCTGGAGATCTCTGCCAATTCGCTGGGACGATACAAAGCCGGGATCGCCGAGCCGTGGATCAGACAGGCTTCCCATCGCCAAGGCGCGTACGGCCGCTTTGTAGTCTGTCCAGGCGGACACGTATTTCGCGGTCTCGACGGCATGCACGAGAGCAATAAGCATGACTGCGCCGGCCGCAGTGCCTGATGGAGCGTGTCGCCCGATGAGCGCCAGCAGGTGCACAAGTCTTGGAGGGCAGGGATCGCTCCGTCGACCTGCGGATTGCGCCAAGACCCCGGCCAGAATGCCGAGCGGAGCTGTCGCGGCGAACAAGGCGGTGCGGAAGGTGTACCGGTTCTCCGCATGCATTGAGCTGTCGAACGCCAACCAATAGACGGCGAGCCCCACCGCAACGATCGCGATCGGCAGGACGTGGGCGAGGTCGGGCGCGATCCGCCGGAGAGCGGCAGCAAGCACGAGGTACGCTGCGACGGCCGCAAGGAGCAGGAGCATGGGGTTCTGCGCGAGAGCGGCGACATCCATGAAGAGGAATGCAGCCCTCCCAACGATGCTCGCGTAGTACGCATCGGGCGGCAGGAGCACCCTCACAGCGACCCAGACGCCCAGGACCACCAGGAACGCGACAGCGGCCCGCAGGAAGGCGAAGCTCCTTTGTCCTCGCAGGAGCAATGGCGTCAGAATGCTGGCCGCAAGCACCAGCCCTGCCTCGTGCGAGAAGGCGAGCGCCAGCAGCGACAGGAAGACTGCGCCCGTCCCGAGGGCATCGCAGCGGGCGAAAAGCAGGATCGCAACGGCAGGCCAGAAGGCGCTGTGCGCGATCCACGTCTCCGTCGGACAACCGAGCACCAGCGGGCACAGGCAGGCGGTCGAAAGGCAGGCGAAGGTGAAGATGACGCGCCCTTCGGAGCGGTCGGCCGCATAGGTCGCGGCGAGACCGATGAGCGGCGCGCCGAAGAACAGGAGGCCATAGATCGCGATGGCGCCGCCGGCATCGCCGCTCAGCCATACGTACGTCTCCGCCGGAACGTGCGTCAGGAGATGCACGAAGAGCCGGTTCGGAATGTTGTGCCAGTGAAATGCCCACGTCTCCTGCGTGGCAATGGCATATGAGAAGATCGAGCCGTCGCCGTAGAGCTGCAGCTCGTACACGAGCCCGACCGCGACAAAGAGGACCGACCAGCCTACCCCCGCGCTCCTGACAAGGGAGCGGAGAAAACCCAGGTCCCAATTGAGCCAGGCGGTCTTGTGCGCCGCGCCCCGCGCGGCTTCCAATCTTCGCGAGCTAACCGCCATATCGAGCCAACCGCCATTCAGATCTTCAATCAACCCGGCGATCTGCCGGGCGCGCTACACGTCGCGCTTGCCGTCCTGCCCGCCCCTGCTCAATTCCGGCGCGTCGCCTGCAAACCCGGCAGCATGCGCACCAGCACGCCGTCGCCGCGGATGAAGTGATGGTAGAGCGCTGCCCCGACATGCATCGCCACGAGCGCCACCAGCGCAAACGCTGCGATGGCGTGCGCCGCAAACACCGCCACCGACCTCGCCTCGTCAGGCGCTGTCAGCGCCGGAATCGAGAAGCCGAAGACCTCCAGCGCCGGGTAGAGCGAGATGCCGACCCAGCCCAGAATGGGGATCACGATCAGCGCTAGATAAATCCAGGAGTGCACCAGCGTGGATACCTCACGCTGCCACACGGTGAGCGTGGGCTCCTCGGGGGGAGCGCCCCGCGCGATGCGCCAGCCGATGCGGATGACCACAAGCCCCAGCAGGACCAAGCCTAACACCTTGTGCAAGCTGTAGAGCCCGAGCGCCTCGGCCAGCCTTCCCAACAGGCTGGGCGGAGCCGCGTAGAGCATGATGAGGCCAGCGGTGACCTGTATGACCACCAGCACGGCCATGAGCCAGTGCAGCACCCGCGCCGTCGTTCCATAGGCTTGGACGCCCGCACTCGCCCCCGAATCCCCCTGAGCCGCCACGTGAACCTCAATCGTTGGACCGGTGCCGCAAGCCGGTGCACGCCCCCACGTGACAATGACAGAGCAGATCATTCCCGGCAATGAGCCCCTCCTACCGCATTTCGCCCGAGGGCAGGTCGAGCAGGCGGCCGTTGTCGGTGCACGAGGGCTCGGCCAGGCGCACGAAGGTCGGCGCGACGTGCTCGGGCGTCTGCAGGGTGGCGGGGTCCTCGCCGGGGAAGGCCTGGGCGCGCATCCTCGTCCGGGTTGGCCCCGGATTGACCATGTTGGCGCGCACGGCGGTGTTGGCCATCTCGTCGGCATAGGTGCGCACCAGCGCCTCCAGGCCGGCCTTGGAGACGGCGTAGGGACCCCAATAGGCGCGGGGCCGCAACGCGACGCCCGAGGAGACGAAAATCGCGCGGCCCGCGTCGGACATGCGCAGCAGCGGGTCGAGGGTGCGGATGAGCCGCCAGTTGGCCGTGAGGTTGACCTTGAGCACGTCGTCCCAGGCCTCGGCCGTGACGTGCCCCAGCGGCGAAAGCGGCCCCAGGATGCCGGCGTTGGCCACCAGGATGTCGAGCTTCTGCCAGCGCTGGTAGACGGTGGGGCCGAGGGCGTCGATCTTGTCGAGCTGCCTGAGGTCCAGGGTGAGCAGCGTGGCGCTGCCGCCGAGCGCGCGGATCTCGTCGTCCAGCTCCTCGAGCGCCCCTGCCGTGCGCCCCACCAGGATCAGGTGGGCGCCTTCCTTGGCATACGCCAGCGCCACCGCCCGGCCAATGCCGCGCGTGGCTCCAGTGATGAGGGCCAGACGGCCGGCGAGACGTGGGGCTGAGGCGTTCATGGCCTTCTCGTTAGCGCCCGGCCGCCCACGCTGGCAAGCCACGCACGACCTCGCCCCTCCTGAGAGTGGCAATCCGGCTTCCTCGCTCCTCGCCGGGGCAGCACCCCATTGAGGCAAGCTCCGGCCGGAAGATGCGTTTATAGCGTTTTATGACTTGAAAGCAAAGTTATTATTTGCTTTAATGTATTTATAGTGCGATAATTCGTGCATATATAACTTGTATGTGCTTGAACGGGAGGTGGTCGCGTCTTGGTCGAGTGCCTGATCTGCTGCTTGAGGATGGCGGTCCTCGCTTCTTCGGGCTGGTTGAGGCGGGCGGTGCGCTGTGCCACCAGGGCAGCGCCGCCACGCACGATTTCCTGCAGCTTTTGGAGGACCTCGGATGGGGGCGCCTTGGCCTTGGGCTCGAGGATGACGGCGAGCTTGGCGAGCCTCCAGGCGTCGAGCTTACCTGTCGTCGTCGAGCGCCACGACGGCAGGACAGATGAGCGCCGGGTGCGTCTCGTTCGAAGGAGAGCGCCTGGCGCCAGGCTCAATGCAGCTTGCGGCGGGGAGCATGCACCCGGCCGCTGGGTGCGGCGGGGGCGTCCTCGGCGAACAGCTCGCAGAGCTTGTCGGTCATGGCGCCGGCGAGCTCGGCCGGGTCGGTGATGGTGACGGCGCGGCGGTAGTAGCGCGTCACGTCGTGGCCGATGCCGATGGCGAGCAGCTCCACCGGGGAGCGCGTCTCGATCTCCTCGATCACCTGGCGCAGATGCATCTCCAGGTAGTTGCCGGCGTTCACCGAGAGCGTGGAATCGTCCACCGGCGCGCCGTCGGAGATCATCATGAGAATGCGCCGCCGCTCCGGCCTTCCCTGCAGCCGGCGGTGCGCCCACGCCAGGGCCTCGCCGTCGATGTTCTCCTTGAGCAGGCCCTCGCGCATCATCAGCGCCAGCGAGCGCTTGGCGCGCCGCCAGGGCGCGCCGGCCGACTTGTAGACGATGTGGCGCAGATCGTTGAGGCGGCCCGGACTGGGCGGCTTGCCCGCCGCCAGCCACGCCTCGCGCGCCTGGCCGCCCTTCCAGGCCTTGGTGGTGAAGCCCAGGATCTCCACCTTGACGCCGCATCGCTCCAGCGTGCGCGCGAGAATATCGGCGCAGCAGGCCGCCACCATGATCGGCCGCCCGCGCATGCTGCCGGAGTTGTCGAGGAGCAGCGTGACGATGGTATCCTTGAAGGTGGCATCGCGCTCCTGCTTGAAGGAGAGCGCGTGCATTGGATCGATCACCACGCGCGTCAGCCGCGCGGTATCGAGCAGCCCCTCCTCCAGGTCGAAATCCCAGGCGCGGCTCTGCTGCGCCATCAGCTTGCGCTGTAACTTGTTGGCGAGACGGCCGACGGCGCCTTGCAGGTGGCGCAGCTCCTTGTCGAGGAATGAGCGCAGCCGCTCCAGCTCGTCGGGCGTGGAGAGATCCTCCGCGGCGATCTCCTCGTCGTGCTGGCGGCTGAAGACCTTGTAGCCGAAGGCCTCGGGGTTATCGAGGACGTTGAAGTTGGGACGCTGGCGCTCGCGCGCGTCGGTCATCTCCTCAAGGTCGGAGTCGCCCTCCTGCTCCTCGAAGTCGACATCCTGGGGCTGATCGACGGGCTCGCCTTCCTCGCCCTCGCCGCGCTCGTCCTCGCTCGCCTGCTCGTCCTGGGCCTCCTGGCCCTCCTGCGGCTCCTGGGCCTCCTGGTCGCCCTCCTCGGGCTCCTGCTGGTCATCGCCCTCCTCGCGGTCGCCCTGGCCTGCGTCCGCAAGGTCGAGCGTCTTCAGCACGTCGCGCATGACGCGGCCGAAGGCGGCCTGGTCCTCGGCGAGCTGGGTGAGCTGGGAGAGGACGCGGCTGGCGCGCTCCTCGATCCACGGCCGCCACAAATCCACCATGGCCTGGGTGGATTTCGGCGGCGCGGCACCGGTCAGCTGCTCGCGCACGATCAGCGCCAGCGCATCCTCCAGCGGCGCCTCGGCCTTGTCGCTTATGTCGGCATAGCGGCCGTGGCCGTACTGGTCCTCCACCCGTGCCGTCAGGTTGGCGGCCATGCCCGGCATGCGGTTGGCGCCCAGCGCCTCGATGCGCGCCCGCTCCACCGCCTCGAACACCGCCTTGGCGGGACCCGAGCGCGGCGCCAGCCGCGAGTGCAGCTTGGCATCGTGGCAGGCAGCGGTGAGAGCCAGGCTGTCCGCCCAGCCGCGGATGACGGCCACCTCCTTGGCGGAGGGCACCCGCGAGGGCTCGGGCAGCTGCACGGTCTTGCCGTCCAGCTCCGGTTTGCCGGGGGCATAGCTGACCTGCATCTCCCCGTCTGCGGCGATGGCGCGCACTGCCAGGCCCAGCACCCGTTTGAAGGGCTCTGCGGGGGATTCCTTGCGGTTCGAGCTGGAGGCCATGGAGGACTTTAACATGTGGCTATCGAGGCGAATGGCGAATGGCCAATCGCGAATGGTGCGTATTCATTCGCCACTCACCATTCGCCATTCGCGCGCTTTCTCATGCCAGCGCCACGTTGGC
>JBAPMW010000001.1:0-1753 GCA_049278815.1 Hyphomicrobiaceae bacterium | reverse complement strand
GACCTTCTAAAGGACCGCTTGGGGAGCCGCAAGGAGCTGCGCGATCTCATCCTGTCCCGCCTGGCCAGCCGCGACGATTTGCACGACCTTCTAAAGGACCGCTTGGGGAGCCGCAAGGAGCTGCGCGATCTCATCCTGTCCCGCCTGGCCAGCCGTGACGATTTGCGTGATCTTCTGAGGGATCGCTTCGCGGAACGCAAAGAGCTGCGCGATCTCGTGCTCGATCGCTTGGGGGCCCGCCAGGATTTGCGCGACCTCCTGACGGATCGCTTGGACAGGCGCAGCGACCTGCGTGACATGATCTTGGATCAAATCCGGTCCTCGGACGATAGCCCTGCCCTGAGCCGCATCCGATCGCGTCTCGGCGAAATCGAGTAGCTTTCACCGAGTGGCTGGTTTCTTTCCGGCGAACGAGTCCGGAATGGAGGTATCCGATGAACAAGGCCGTCCTTGTTGCCGCGGCGCTTGTGCTCAGCCCGATGGCGGTATGGAGTCAGGAGCTCCCCCAGCTTGAGAAAAGCGCGGTGCCGAGCGAGCGGACAGACGATCTGCTGCAATCCGCTGTTGAAGATCGCGTAGCTCAGTCGATCGACAGAGTTGCGGATGCTTGTGCAGCGGACATGGACGATTTTTGCGGAAGGGTCACATCTGGTGGGGGGCGTTTCTCATTGTGCATGCTGGCCCACGAAGATCAGCTGAGTAGCGGATGCCGATCGGCACTGTATCGGATTTCGCGTGATCTTCGGCGTGATGTCGAGCGTACCGCCGAAGCGTGCTGGAACGAGATTAAGACCGTTTGCGGCGAAACCGAGAAGGTCGGGCAATGCCTGGGGCAGAAGAAGAGCTCACTCTCCTCCTCGTGTCAGACCATCATCGGAGCCATGGGACAGAAGTTACGCGGGCTGGCGGTGGGGATGGCTGTCTATAGCTCCGATAATAAGAATCTCGGGCAAGTTGTCGAAGTGATCAAGGGACCCGACAATAAAGTCCAATCCATCCAGGTGGACATCGGCCGTGTGCTTGGTCTAGGCACGAAAGTGATTACGATCACGGCCGACAAGCTTGAGCGGTTACCCGGGATCAAGATCCAGTTGTCCGAGGCAGAGGTGCGATCTTTGCCGGAGGCGAAGAAGTAAATTCGCAGGGCCTGGAGCATCACCTGTCTGGTGCCCACGAATGACCGCGCATCCGACGGACGCGACGCGGTCATACGCTGTGGCAGATAGGTATTGCTCTCCGCCTTCGGTGTTTGAGTGAGAAATGGCGGCCGGCGGCACGACGAGGGTGGTGGTTGATCCATCGAGTGGCTGCTTTCGCGCGTGCGCTGCGCGACCACGGCGACACGAGCGAGCACATTCTTGACACGATGGTCGAGCTCGGCGATCCGCAGACTTTGCTGTTCCTCTGCCTTCCTCGCTGCGGCGATATCACGAACAAGTGGCGGCAGTTCGCCGCCGGTCTCGTCGGTCGAGCCCAACGCCATCAGCGCCAGCGTCAGTATGGCGAGACCCGCTATCGCGACGCCGACCGCTACCCAACCCGGTGGCATGGCGGACCCGGCCACCATTGTCGTCGGATCGCGCACGATCGACGGGCGTTGAGGAGCTCGAGAAAGTTGAGGCGGCTCTTGGAGCCGGTCGTGACGAAGGCCGTGAAGGCGTCGTTGCCAAGCTGCGTACAGACGCCATTCTGGGCCTTGTGGCGGGCGCCGGTGTCGTCGTGCCGGAGGCGCGCTTCCAGCACGACCGCGATC